>CAZGNH010000186.1:0-8997 GCA_964527025.1 uncultured Chthoniobacterales bacterium
GAAGATCCACGAGATGCTGGCGGCAGGCAAGCTGCCGAATTGTTCACGGTTGGCGGGGGTGTTCGAGGTGTCCTACAAGACGGTGCAGCGGGACATTGATTTCATGCGCGACCAGCTTTTGCTGCCCATTGATTACGATCAGGCGAATCACGGATTCCGTTACACCAAACCGGTGAGCCAGTTCCCGTTGGTGACGGTGAGCCATGGGGAGCTTGTGGCGCTGCTTGTGGCGCAGAAGGCCGTCGAGCAGTACCGGGGGACACCCTTCGAGAAGCCGCTGCGGAGTGCCTTTGACAAGCTGGCTTCGAGCATGGATGCGGCGGCGGGTGTTTCGATGCATGAATTGTCGGGGGCGGTTTCTTTCCGACCGGCCGGGGTGACCGTTTCGGAGATGAAGATCTTCGACGCGCTTGCGGGAGCGCTGGCATCGGGCCGGGTTGTCGAATTCGACTACCTCGGACTCCGCTCGGACAAGCCCGAGCGGCGCCGCGTGGACCCCTACCACCTGGCCTGCATCGACAACCAATGGTATCTTATCGCCGGAGACCAGGTGCGGGGTGCACGTCGCACGTTTGCCCTCACCCGCATCAGGAAGGTTAAAGCCCTCGGGATCCCCAGCCGCCGGCCCGCGGATTTTTCGATCGCGGGAATGCTCGAACACAGTTTCTCGGCCTTCGAGTCGTCGTCGGCTGAGTTTGTGCGCATCCGTTTCGATGCGATGGCAGCGCGGCTGGTTTCCGAGCGTCGTTGGCACAAAACCCAGAAGTGCTCGTTGTTGCACGACGGGGGAGTCGAGCTTTCGATGCGTGTGGGGATTGCGCCCGACCTCGAGAAGTGGATTTTGAGCTGGGGGGACCATGCGGAGGTTGTCGCCCCCGAATCCCTGCGTGAACGGATTGCCGCTTGCATGTTGCGTGCGGCTGAAAAATACGCGACAAAAGGGCCCCGATGACCCGTCTTGCCCTTGCTGCGCCATGCCCCGATGCATTTGCCCCGGGGGGTGAGGATTTCGATGAGGCCCTCGCGCGCGTCACGCACCTGTCCATCGGGGCGCACCACGACGATCTCGAGTTCATGTCGCTGGCACCCATCGAACACTGCCGCAAGAACGCCGGGGCATTTTTCGGGGGGGTGGTTTGCACCGACGGGCGCGGCAGTGCGCGGGCGGGCGCGATGGCGGGCACGACCGAAGACGACCTTGCCGCCGGGCGGATTGCCGAGCAGCGCGAGGCTGCGCGCTTGGGGCGCTACGCGGCCGTCCTGCAACTCGGCTCCCCGAGCCGTGCTGTCAGGGATGCGGACGGCCGCGGCTGCCTTGAGAGCGATCTGACCCAAATCCTCCGCAGCTCCACACCGGAGAACCTCTACATCCACAATTTTGCCGACAAGCACCCGACGCATGTGGCCGTCGCACTGGCAAGTCTGGCTGCCGTGCGCGCGCTTGCTCCGGAGCGGCGCCCGCGGCGCCTGTTTGGGTGCGAGGGTTGGCGTGATCTCGGTTGGATGCCCGACCGCAGAAAAGTTCTGCTCGACGCCGGAAATGACACGGCTTTCGTCGGGACCCTCTTCGGGGTCTTCCGCACGCAGATCGGGGGAGGCAAACGTTACGACCGCGCAGTCCTGGGGCGGAAATTCGCCAATGCAACACTCTTCGATCCCCATGCCCCGGATGCAATGGAAATGGCCGAAGTGGCCGTCGACCTGACGCCCCTCCTTCTCGACGACACACTCGATCCCGCCGCCTTTACCCTCGGTTTGGTGGACGAATTCCGCGAGGAGGTCCGCCGCGCCCTCGACGCCTGAACACGCCATGGAAGTCATCATCTGCCAATCTCCCGCCGAAGCCGCCCGCAAGGGTGCCGGCATCATTGCGCGCCTGCTGCGCGAAACCCCCGCCGCGACCCTGGGACTCGCCACCGGGAAAACGCCGCTGCCCCTCTACGGCGAACTCATCCAGGCCCATCGTGACGGGCGCATCGACTTCTCGCGCACCCGCGCCTTCAACCTCGACGAGTATGCCGGCATCGGCCCCGACCACCCGGCCTCCTACCGGCGCTTCATGCAGGAAAACCTCTTTTCCCACATCAATATTTCCCCGGACAACTGCCACATCCCCGACGGCATGGCCGCCGACATGCCCTCCGCCTGCGCCGCCTACGAGGAGGCCATTGCGCGCGCCGGCGGCATCGACCTTCAGGTGCTGGGCATCGGAGGCGACGGCCACATCGGATTCAACGAACCCGGATCGTCCCTGCGCTCCCGCACGCGGATCAAGACGCTCACCGAACGCACGCGCGCCGACAACGCGCACGACTTCGGAGCCGCGGAGCGCGTCCCCATGCATGTGGTGACAATGGGGGTCGGGACGATCATGGAGGCCCGGTGCCTTTTGCTTTTCGCTTTTGGAGAGCGCAAGGCGCACGCGGTGGCCGCGGCTGTCGAGGGACCGGTCACCGCGATGGTTCCCGCTTCCATCCTCCAGATGCATCCATGTGCCAAGGTGCTCATTGACGAGGCGGCCGCCACGGGGCTCACCCGGGCGGATTACTACCGGTGGGTCTATGCCAACAAACCCGCCTGGCAGGCCGACGCCTGACGCCCATGCCGGATTCCCTCGCGCTGGTCCAAATCGTCCTGCCGGTTTTTTTGGTGATCGGGGCGGGCTACGCGCTGAGGCGCGGGCGTGTGCTCACGATGCAGGCGGACGCCTCGCTGCTCGGCGTGCTCGTGAACCTGTTTGTTCCCTGCCTTGCGCTGGATGTGATTGTTGGCAACGAGGCTCTCCGGCAACCCCAGAACCTCCTTCTGCCGCCCCTGGCCGGATTTGCCACGGTTGTCCTTGGAGTGGGGGTTTGCGCCCTTGGAGCCCGCCTCTTCCTGCGCGATGCGATCACGCGGCGGACCTTTGCCGGCGGGACCGGCCTGCAGAACTACGGCTATATCGCAATCCCCCTCACACAGGCGGTCTTCGACCGGGAAGTCGTCGGTGTCCTCTTCGCCTTCAACCTTGGCACCGAAATCGCGATGTGGAGTCTGGTGCGCGGAACCATCGCAGGGGGCCTTGGCGGAAACCGGTGGTGGACACACCTGCTGACGCCGCCGATTCTCGCGGTCTGCGCAGGTCTCGGGTTGAATCTGCTCGGGGCGGACGCATGGATTCCGTCATCGGTCGAAACAGCCGTGCACATGCTCGGCGTGTGTGCGATCCCCATGGGGATTTTGCTCACCGGGGCAATGATGGCCGATTACACCAACCCCGCGGTTTTGAAAACCGGCTGGGGAACGGTCGCGCTGGCCGTTGGTTTGCGTCTCGGGCTGATTCCCGCTGTGATTCTGGCCTCTGTGTGGGCACTGCCCCTTGATCCGTCCCTGCGCGCCGTGCTGGTTGTCCAGGCCGCCATGCCGGCTTCCGTCTTCCCCATCGTCCTGGCCCGCCTCCACAATGCGGACATCCCCACGGCCATACGCTCCGTCGCCGGCACCTCGCTTCTCAGCCTGGCAACAATTCCCCTCTGGCTTGGCCTCGGCCTTGCCTTGATCTCCACCGGCTGAGGCCCCCGCGGGGTCTCTGCCTTCTTTTCTTCCCTGTTGCGGAGTGGCTCAAATTCTGCATACAATCCAGTTTTTCGTCACCCAGCAGTCCAACGCCGAACCAAACCATCCCATGCCCAACCTGACCAAAAAGCACCTTGTCACCCGTATCAGCAAGGAAACCGGTATCATCCAGCAGGATGTCTTTGCGGTGATCCAGAAGACGCTTGATCATGTGACCGAAGCCCTTGCCGAGGGGCGGGACGTCGAGTTGCGCAACTTCGGTGTTTTCGAGGTGCGCCTCACCAAATCACGCGTCGGCCGCAACCCGCAAAAACCCGAGACCGATGTGGTCATTCCCGCGCGCGCCACCGTCAAATTCAAGGCGGGAAAAGTCATGCGCCAGCGTGTTTCCCTGCGAACCGAGGAGTTGAAGCGCAAGCTTGACCGGTAGTTGTGAATCCTCCGGGGGAGCGCGGGAGGATTCTGATTTTCCAACATGCGGAGGGGGAGGGGCATGGTGTGTTGGCGGAGTGGTTTGCCGCGAAAGGTTTCGGGCTGCGGGTCGTCGAATGGTGGAAGGGAGAGGTGTGTTCCGGGGTCGGGGACGCTTCCGGTTTGGTGGTTCTCGGGGGGGCGATGAACGTGTATCAGCACCGCGACCACCCGTGGCTGGTGCCCGAAAGGCGCTGCATCGAGCAGGCAGCCGCATCCCGCGTGCCGGTCTTCGGCATTTGTCTGGGAGCCCAGATGCTTGCGGACATGCTTGGCGCCCGCGTCGTGCAAAACCCCCACCACGAAGTCGGGTGGTGGCCCGTGTGCTTCTCCGCGGAGGCGCGCGCCCGCATTCCCGGTCTGCCGGAATGCCTCCCGTTCATGCACTGGCACGGAGATACCTTCGCGGTTCCCACCGGCACCCTGCATATCGGATCCAGCGACGCATGCCCCGTGCAAGGGTTCCTCGACCCGGCAGCCCCGATCCTCGGCCTCCAATTCCACCCGGAAATCAACCGCCCCCTCCTGCGCGCCTTCTGCTCGGACAACCAAAGCGACTGGCCGCGCGGTCCATGGGTCCAAAGCCGGGAAACGATCCTCGGAGCCGCCGACAGCACCCTTGCGGACGCTTCCGCGACACTCGGGCACTTTCTCGATGTGCTCTTCCCCGAAGGGAAGGCAGCCTGACGCGCCGCCGCGCGCTACCGCTTCTGCGAATCGAGCACGGCGGTGAGCACGTTGGCGGGCACCTGCTCAAAGTGCGAGGGCTCCATCGAATACGACGAGCGCCCCTTTGAGAGCGAGCGGATGGCCGTGGCGTATCCGAACATTTCCGCCAGCGGCACCTCCGCGTTGATGGTGCAGAGATTGATCTTGGTTTCCATGCCGCTGATGCGCGCGCGCCGGCGGTTGAGGTCGCCCATGATGTCCCCCTGGAATTCTTCGGGCGTGATATTTTCGACCTTCATGATCGGCTCGAGCAGGATCGGGTTGGCCTTTTTGAGCGCATCCTTGAGCGAAAAAATCGCGGCCATCTTGAAGGCCAGCTCGTTCGAGTCCACGTCGTGGTAGGATCCATCGACAATATCCACATGCAAATCAATCACCGGGTAGCCGCCCACGACCCCGTTGGTCGTGGCCTCGTTGAGGCCCTTGATGACGGCTGGAATAAAGTCTTTGGGAATGGTTCCGCCGACGACCTTGTTGTCGATGGTGATGCCCTTGCCGCGCTCGTTGGGACGGATTTTGATGATGACGTGACCGTATTGGCCGCGCCCGCCCGACTGCTTGACGAGCTTGCCCTCGCCGTCGGCCGGCGCGAGCACCGTCTCGCGGTAGGCAATCTGGGGTTTGCCCGCATTGGCCTCGACCTTGAACTCGCGCATCATCCGGTCGCGGATGATTTCCAAGTGCAGTTCGCCCATGCCCGCAATAATCGTCTGCCCGGTGTCTTCGTTGGTGAACACCCGGAAGGTGGGGTCTTCCTCGGCAAGGCGCTGGAGCGCAATGCCCATTTTCTCCTGATCGATCTTGGTCTTTGGTTCGATGGCCATCGAGATGACCGGATCGGGAAATGACGGAGGCTCGAGCAGGATCGGGAAATCTTCGTCGCAGAGGGTGTCGCCGGTTGTGATGTTTTTGATGCCGACGATGGCGGCGATGTCGCCCGAGTAGCAGGCGTCGATATCCTCGCGCTTGTCGGCCTGAATCTGGATGAGGCGGCTGATGCGCTCACGCTTGTTGGTGCGCGGATTGTAAACCGTGTCTCCTTTGCCAAGCTTGCCCGAATAAACGCGGAAAAAGACGAGCTTGCCGACAAACGGGTCGCTCCAGAGCTTGAAGGCCAGCGAACAGAACTTTGCGCTGTCGTCGGAAACGACATCCATCGGCTCCGCCGTGTCCGGATTCTGCCCGCGGGCGGGAGGGATATCCAGCGGGGAGGGGAGGTAATCAATGACCGCATCCACAAGAAACTGGACCCCTTTGTTCTTGAAGGCCGAACCTCCCGCCACCGGCACGAAACGGTTCGCAATGGTCTGGCGCCGGATCGCCGCTTTCAAATCCTCCCGCGCAATCGGCTTCTCCTCAAGAAACAACATGCCCACTTCCTCGTCCAAATCGCACATCTGCGAAACCAGATCCTCGTAGGCCTTCGCCGCCATCTCTTTGTGGTCGTCGGGAATGTCCACCACCTGATACGTCGAGCCGATCAGATCGCTGTCCGAATAGATCACCGCCTTCTGATTGAGGACGTCGATCTGCCCCTTGAGATAGTCCTCGCGTCCAAGCGGAATGAGGATCGGCCATGCGTTTGCGCCCAGCTTCTTGCGCATGCTGTCAACAGCGGCGTCGAAATCGGCACCCGTGCGGTCCATTTTGTTGACAAAAGCGATGCGGGGGACCCCGTATTTCGTGGCCTGCCGCCACACCGTTTCCGACTGGGGCTGGACCCCGGCAACCCCGCAGAACACCGCAATCGCACCGTCCAAAACACGCAACGAACGCTCAACCTCGGCCGTGAAGTCCACGTGCCCGGGCGTGTCAATGATGTTGACCCGCATGTTGATTCCCTCAAAAATTTTGTAGATGTCGGCCTCTTCTTCCTTGCGCTGGACCCACGCGCACGTGGTGGCCGCGGAGGTGATGGTGATGCCGCGTTCACGTTCCTGTTCCATCCAGTCGGTAACGGTTGTGCCGTCATGCACCTCCCCGATTTTGTGGATCATGCCGGTGTAGAAGAGGATGCGTTCGGTGAGGGTTGTTTTGCCGGCGTCGATGTGCGCGGCGATTCCGATATTGCGGGTGCGGTCCAGCGGGAAGGCGCGGTTTGGAGAATTGGGATTTTGGCTCATGGGTCGTTGGCCCTGTGCGGGCACGGTGTTGGTTGGTGTCCGGCTGCGGAAAGCGGATTCCGGCTTCGCATGACGGGCGGAACGCAAAACCTAAAGGCGGGGGCACTTCTGGCAAGCAGATTTTTTGTTCTCCAGTGATTCGGCGGCCAATTCTTCGTAAAACCCCTCGAGGCGCGAGATCGAGCGCGTGGCCTCGAAGTTTTCGCGGACGTTGGTCGCGGCGGCGATGCTCATGGAGCGCAGACGCAGCGGATCGGCTGCCAAGCTTTCAAGGGCCGCGGCAAGGTCATCCGGAGAATGCTCGGGCACAAGGAGGCCGTCCACACCGTCGGTCACGGCTTCGGGGATGCCCCCATGGGCGGTGGCAACAACCGGCAGGCCCGTGGCCATGGCCTCAAGGAGGGAATTTGGCACGCCCTCCCGGTCTCCTGCAGGCGTTGTGACGCTGGGGTGGATGAAGAGATGGGCGGACGCGTAGAGGAGGGCCAGATCGCCCGACCCGAGGAAACCCGGAAATTCCACGGCTTCACCAACTCCCAGCCGTGTGGCAGTATTGCGGATTTCGGGCAAAAGGGGGCCTTCGCCGGCAAGGACCAGGCGGGCACGCGGGAAACGCGCATGGAAGGCGGCAAAGGCGGCAACCGAATCGGCGAGGCCCTTTTTGGCAATGAAGCGCGAGGCCTGAACAATCCGCCACGAGCCCTGGGACGGCGCTTCGCGCACCGATGCGGGGAACGCATCCATCGGGATCGCGGTCCGGTTGATGCGGATTTTTTCCGGTTCGCAACCCATCTCAACGAGGCGCCGCGCGAGGGAGTCGCTGCGGGCCATCACCATGGGGAGCACCCGCAGGAGTTCGTGCAACCGGTCGTTGTAGCCCGGCTCGCCGTCCCGCCACATGATGTCCATCCCGTGGAAGGACACAACGCTCGGCCCCGGCCAGTTGCGGATGAACGGCAGGAGGTGCACCCCCGTGTGGCCGAAATACACATGCAGCAAATCCGCCCGCCTCCCCCCGAGCACACCCACAAGCTGGTCATACTCGCCGCGGTAAAATACCGGCTCCATCCGCAGCAGATACTTCTTCTGAAAACGCAGAAGAAAATTGATGCGCGGACGCGGCAACACAACCACGTCGTCAAACGGATACAGGCCCGCATTCTCGCGGGTCTTGGTCATCACAAACGTGTCGTGGCGGCGCAGGCCCGCGATCTGCCGGTAAATGTGCAGCATTTCCCTTTTCAGGAACGTCGTGCAGTAGCTGGCGACAACCGGGCGGCTCATCGGGAAGGGCAACGTTCGGTGATGTGCCCGAACCGCAGAAGGTCAGATCTTCCGCACACGTCCGTCCTCGGTGTAGTGCATCTCATAAAGATCCTTGCGCCGGTCGTTCCAATTTTGCGTGGTACCCCGGTAGCGGTGGCGGCGGAGCAGTTCGATGTCCACATCCTGAATGACAAATGTCTCGATGTTCGGATTGCATTCCGCGGCGACGCAGTCGCGGCTGAACGAAAAATCCGCAGGCGTGAAAACGCCCGATTGCGCGTAATGGATGTCGGCATTGTTGACAAAGGGCAGGTTGCCGACACATCCCGCGACGGCGACATAAACGTGGTTTTCGATGCAGCGCGCCAGGGCGCAATGGCGCACGCGCAGATACCCGTGGCGCTCGTCGGTATTGAAAGGCACAAAGAAAATCTGCGCACCCTTCTGGGTGGCGATGCGCCCGATCTCCGGAAATTCGATGTCGTAGCAGATCATGATGGCAATCCTCCCGCAGTCGGTGTCGAAAACCTCGATGCGGTCGCCTCCGTTGATCCCCCACCACCTCCACTCGGCGGGGGTCACATGGATTTTGCGCTGGCGTCCGATGGTTCCGTCCCGCCCGAAGAAGTAGGCGACGTTGTAGAGGCATTCCTCTTCAACGGCGAACTGCGAACCGCCGATGATGTTGATGTTGTAGCGGATGGCGAACTCCGAAAACATCTCGAGGTATTGCGGAGTGAATTCGGCGAGTCTGCGCGCGGCGTCGCCGGGACGCTTTGTGTCACAGAAGGACAAAAGCTGGGTGGTGATCAACTCGGGGAAGAGCACAAAATCGGATTTGTAGTCCGAGGCG
>CAZGNH010000187.1:0-8891 GCA_964527025.1 uncultured Chthoniobacterales bacterium
CGCCATGAACTCGCCCACTTCCTCGCCCAACACCGCGCCGGCGGCAGGCGCATCACCCCCCACGGCCCGGAATGGAAAGAGGCCTGCCGCGCCCTCGGCATCCCCCGCGAACCCCGCTGCCACAACCTCCCCTTCAAACGCACCCGCATCGCCCCGAAATTCTTCTACGCCTGCCGCCACTGCGGAAAAACCATCGCCCGCGTCCGCCGCCCATCCCGCCCCATCGCATGCATCACATGCTGCAAAAAATTCAACCGCGGCAAATACCACGACAACTTCCGTTTCCTCCCGACCCAGCCCCCCAACCGGGCCGCCGCCTGAAGTCCACAAAGTGTTGCGAAATCGTAACAATTCAGAGCTTTGCGCGCTTCCGGGTTCTGTGAATAACTTGCGAACAACCCGCTTGATTTCTGATGAAGACCTATCGCACGTGTTGGATTTCTGACATTCACCTTGGGACGCGTGGGAGTCGGGCGGAGGCGCTGTTGGAATTTTTGAAGGAGACGGAGTGCGAGACGCTGTATTTGGTTGGGGATTTGATCGACATTTGGGCGTTGAAGAGGGGTCTTTACTGGCCGCAGAGCCACAACGATGTGATTCAGAAGCTGCTGCGCAAGGCGCGCAAGGGCACGGAGGTGATTTACGTGACGGGCAATCACGACGAATTTTTGGAGCGGTTCCACGGGCGATACGGGGGGATTGCGTTGCAGAAGAACGCGGTGCACATGGGGGCGGACGGGCGGCGGATGCTTGTGATGCACGGGCATGAGCTGGACACGGTGGTTCAGAATCTGGGGTGGCTGGCGCATGTGGGTGACATTGGATACCGGATCTTGTTGCGGTGCAACGGGGTTGTGAATTTCTTCCGCCGGCTGTTTGGTTACAGCCACTGGTCGTTGAGCGCATATGTGAAGGCAGAGGTAAAGAATGTGGTGAGTTTCATCGGGAAGTTCGAGGATGCGGTGGTGCGTTATGCGCGGGATTTCGATGTGGACGCGGTGGTCTGCGGTCACATTCACACGGCGGCCGTGCGCGAGATCCACGGGATCGACTATTACAATACGGGGGACTGGGTCGAAAGCTGCACGGCGCTGGTCGAGGACTTCGACGGCACCCTCACCCTGCTCCATCCGGTTGTGGCACAGCCCGTCTCCTCCCGGCGGGGTGCCGTCCCCATCGCGGTGACACCCGACGCCGCGGCGATTTAGCCGGTTCTCAGGCGGCGGGAAGCGGCGGGTCGGCGAGTTTGGCGCGCAGGGCGGCGAACTGGGCCTGGACATCGTCGATTTCCATGGGGCGGCCCATGATTTCCTCGTAGGATTCTTCGAGGACTCCCTCTCCGGCGAATTCACGCAGGAAGGGGCTGGGGCGGCAGGGGATGGTGCGTCCGAAACGGATGCGGGAGCGGCACCATGTGATGAGCAGGGAGCGCATGGCGCGGGTGATGCCCACGTAGAACAGGCGGCGTTCCTCATCGATGGTTCCCTCTTCCTTGGACCGTTGGTGGGGGAGCAGGCCGTCTTCGGCGCCGACGAGGAAGACGTGGGGGAATTCGAGTCCCTTGGCCGCGTGGAGGGTGATGAGTGTGACGCCGCCGGCATTGTCCCTGCGTTCGTCGGCACGTTCCCTGTCGAGGTTGAGTTCATCGAGGAACCCGCGCAGGCCCCCGCCGGATCGGCGGCAGAAGTCCGAGACCGCGCGCATCATTTCCATGACATTTTCCTCCCGGTTGAGGGCTTCCTCGGGGGTTTTGCACGAGCGTCCCAGGTCGGCGAGATATCCGCTTTCGGCGATCATGTCGGAGAGGACGCGCGCCGGGTCGGTGCCGGGCGCGGCGATTTTTTCGCGGGCGGTGTGGATGGCCGAGGCAAACGCTTTGATGGCGCCGGCGGCATTTCGGGAGCAGGTTGCGAGGAATTCCCCGTGCACGAGGGCGTCGAAGAGGGGAATGTTCCGGTGGCTGCTGAAATCGAGGGCGAGGGCGACCGTGTTGGCGCCGATGCCGCGCGGCGGGGTATTGATGATGCGCAGGAGTGCGGGATCGTCCTGCGGGTTGACCAGAACAGTCATGGTGGCGGTCAGGTCGCGGATTTCGCGGCGTTCGTAGAAGCTTTTTCCGCCGACGAGACGGTAGGGGATCTTCCGGCGCCGCAACTCGCCCTCGAGCAGGCGCGATTGCGCGTTCATGCGGTAAAGCACCGCGAAATGCTCCCATGGGATCCGCCCGGCATCGCGCCGCGCCAACATTTCGCCGACCACGAAACGCGCCTCGTCCTCATCGCCGGGAACGGCAAGGAAGCGGACCGGTTCGCCGGTGCCCGTGTGGCTGACGAGGCGTTTGTCGCGCCGGCGCGGGTTGTGGCGGATGAGACGGTTGGCGGCTTCGAGGATGGGGAGGGTGCTGCGGTAATTGCGTTCGAGGCGGACGATTTTCGGGTCGGGGAAATGGCGTTCGAATTCGAGGATGTTCGAGATTTCCGCGCCCCTCCACCCGTAGATGCTCTGGTCGTCGTCGCCCACGACACACACGTCGGGACGGTCCCCGTTGGCCAGCAGGCGGACGAGCTCAAGCTGAAGCCGGTTGGTGTCCTGAAATTCATCCACGAGCAGGTGCCGCGCGCGGGCCTGCCACCTGGTGCGGATGTCGGGATGGTCGGAGAGCAGCCGCACGCCCTGGATGAGCAGGTCGTCGAAATCCATCGCATTGAGACCCCGCAGCTCCTGCTCGTAGCGGCGGTAAACGGCCCCGAGGACGGTATCCTCGTTCTCCGGCGGGGACCATGCGCTGTTTTTGGCCTTGCTGATGAGGTTCTTGGCAAGGACCGGGTCGAATTTTTCATCGCGGGCCGTCACGCGGGCGATGATTTTTTTGATGAGTCCAAGCTGGTCGGAGTCGTCAAAAATCGAGAAGTTGTTTTTGTAGCCGAGGAGGGTGGCGTGGGGGCGGAGGATGCGGACACAGAATGCGTGGAAAGTCGAGGCGGTGATGGCGCGTGCGTGCGCGGGCTCGACCATTCCGGCGATGCGCTCCTTCATTTCGCGGGCGGCTTTGTTGGTGAAGGTGACGGCGAGGATTTGTGAGGGGTCGGATCCGGTGGCGGCGAGCCATGCGATGCGGGAGGTGATGGTGCGGGTTTTTCCGGTGCCGGCGCCCGCAAGGATGAGCATGGGCCCGTCCCTGTGCGTGGCCGCATCGCGCTGTTGCGGATTGAGTTCGGAAAGGTTCACGGAAGGAGTCCGGGGAGTCCGCGGGGGGTTCTCATGCATTCTTCCCGAGGGAACGGCAGAAGGCGGCGACGGTGGCGGGGAGCAGTTCGTGTTCGGCCTGCTGGATGCGGGCGTGGAGAGACCCGGGAGTGTCGCCGGGCAGCACCGGGACGGTGCGTTGGGCGAGGATGCGTCCGGTGTCCATGCCGGAATCAACCATGTGGACGGTGCAACCGGAGTGTGATGCGCCGGCTTCGAGGGCCTGGCGCCACGCATCGAGTCCGGGGAAGGCGGGGAGCAGGGAGGGGTGGATGTTGAGGATGCGATCCGGGAAGGCATCGAGCAGGGGTGCTTTGACCATCCGCATGTAGCCGGCCAGCACAAGCATCTCGCATCCCGCGTCGCGCAGAGCCCCGGCGAGGCGCTCCTCGACTCCGGGGGAAAGCCGCGTGCGGAACGCGGGTTCCTCGATCAGGTGGCATGGAATGCCGGCGCCTTTTGCCAGATCCAGGATGCCCGCCCGCGGATTGTCGGAAGCAACAATCACAAACTCCGCCGGCAGGGACCCCTCCCTCCGGGCGTCAAGCAGCGCCTTGAAATTCGACCCCTTGCCGGAACCCAGTACACCGATCCTGACCATCGCGGGGCGTATCATGGCCGGTTTTTTCCGGAGGGCAAGTCCCGCGTGCTCCGCCCGGAAATCTGCCCGGCGGCCCAATTGGCAAGAAACCGGCAGAGGGTCTGTTTGTCGGCAAGGTGGCGGCGGTTCCTGCCGTCGAGGAATGCGAAGCCGGGTCCGTAGGCGGGGCCGTTGAGGATGCATGCGTCGGTCCGGCAGCGGACGATTTGGCCTGCAGCACGGGTGACCGCCTCTTCGGGGGATCCGTCCACCTCGTATTTCCAGCCTGCGATCAGGGCATCGGGAAACCTGTCCCGCAAACCGGGAAGGATCTTGGGCGCGGGTTTCAGGCCGACAAGAAACGGGGTGTGGTCGGAGCGGATTTTTCCGCCCGGGGGAAGAGACGCCGGGTCGACTTCGAAGTCGGCCAGCGCGGCTGCGTGAAAGACCGCGCGCGCTCCGCGCCCGACCCCCCGCCCGAGGGCGTCGAGCAAATCCTGGTTTGTGTCGAAATCAACCTGTTCGATTCCCTCCGGCAGGGGATGCACCGCCCCCCGCCCCCTCAGGCAAACAACCCGGAATCCGGCAGCCGCCAACACCCCGCACAACACCGCCCCAAGCTCCCCGGTCGAAAAATTCGTGATCCGGCGCACCGCGTCAATCGGCGCGCAAGCCGGACCACAGGTCACCAGCACCCGGAGGATGTTTTTGGAACTTTGCGACATCTGCCCCCCATCTTCCCGCCGGCGCGCCCGCACCTCCAGCAAGAAACGCACGGGTGACATTTCCCCGCCGGCCATGGTATGACTTCCCCCCGATGAAAATCCTCATGCCGGCCAGTGAATGCGCGCCCTTTACCGGTCCGGGGGGCATGGGTGGCGGGGTGGCGGACCTTGCGTCGGCGCTCACCGCCGCCGGCCACGAAGTCGGCCTCATCGTTCCCCTCTACCGCTGTGCGCGGGAGACCGCCCCACCCAAAAAAACACGCATGCGGTTTTCGGTGCCGGTCGGCGCGGGCCGCTTCCCGTGCCAGGTGTTCGAGGGGCAAACGCCGGATGGTTCCCGGATTTTTTTCACGGGCCGGGATGAATTTTTTGATCGTTCGGGGCTTTATGGAAACGAAAGCGGCGACTATCAGGACAATTCGGCGCGGTTTCTCTTTTTTGTGAAGGCGGCGCTGGAGGTGGCGCGCCGGATGGATGAACCGCCTGACATTCTGCACGCGCACGGGTGGCAGGCGGCCCTCACCGGAGTCTTTGCCCGGCACGGGGGATTTCCCGCGCCCGTGGTCCTCACCCCCCACGGATTCGAATTCCAGGGAAATTTCTGGAGCTACGACTTCGGCCTCACGAATCTGCCGGGCGAATATTTCTCGGCGGGAGGGCTCGAATTCTACGGGAGCATGAATTTTCTGAAGGCGGGCCTGCTGTTCAGTGCGGGGGTGGTCGTGCCCGACGAACGGTTTGCCTGCGCGGCCCAAACCTCCCTGCTGGGTTGCGGACTCGAGCAGGTGCTGCGCGAGCAGGCGGATAAATTGTGGGGTATTCCGGACGGATCGTCGCTCAAAGGGTGGGATCCAAGCAACGATCCGGCGCTCGAGACGGGGTTTTCCGCGCGCGAACCCTCCCGCCGCAAGGCAAACGCCGCCGCCCTGCGCTCGGAATTCGGCTGGAGCCCAGACACGACCGTCTTCACGGTCCTGGATGCCGTCTCGAAAATCGGCCCCGCCCTCTTCGAGGCCCTGGACAGAATCCTCGCCAACAACACCGCGCTTCTTCTCCTGGGCAGTGTCCAACCCGCCGCCCGGCACGCCCTCGAAACCGCGAAACACCGGCACGCCACCCGCCTTGTGCATCTGGAAAACTTCGAGGAATCCGCCGCCCGGCGGGTGCTCGCGGGGACGGATTTTTTGCTTGTCCCGGGGGAAGCCGTGGCCTGCCAGCCGTGGCTTGTGCGCGCCCTTGCCTATGGCGCCGTGCCCGTCGCGCGCCACTGCCCGGGCATCCACCAGTTCGTGGCCGGGCGGAACGCGGACTCCGGAAACGGATTTCTTTTCTGGTCGGACGACTCCGCGGCGCTGGTCGATGCCTGCCGCAAGGCGGTCGCCTTTCCGGGTCGCAGCGACTGCGTGTCGGCCTGCATGGGCATGGATTTTTCTGCTGCCGCCGCCGCCGCCGCCCACACGGAACTCTACGCGGCCCTCTGCGGCGGAACCCCCCGCACCTGAAACACCGGCAACCCCCCGCTCAGGAGTAGCGCACGTCCCGACACGGCTCCATCTCGTGATCCAGCGCCAGTCGCTCCACCACGTTGGGCTTGATCACCTCCTCGACAAACTTCAAATGCACCGGGTCATCCCGGTAAAGCCTCAGCTTGTCCAACGACTCGACCTCCACCACCAGAAAAAACGGCCACTCGCTCGACAGATCCACCCGCTTGCCACAACGCACGCTCGCAACCTCCGGAATCTTCAGCAACTGGATGCGCGTCTCGCGCATCATCCATTCGATCTTCTCCTCATCAACCGAGGGCTTGAGCTTGAACAATACAAGATGGTGAATCATCGCTCAATGCTACGGACGTCCGACCCGGCGGGAAACCTTAATTTTCCTTCCAGTCGAGGGCCCCTTTCTTCACGGCGTAAAGGAAGCCGAAAAGCAGGATCAGGATGAAGCTGAGCATGCTCCAGAAAATTCCGGGGCCGAAATCCGCCACGAAGTGCCTGAAGACGACCGCCCATGGATACATGAAGACGATCTCGATATCGAAAAGGATGAACAGCATTGCCACGAGGTAGAATTTCACGCTGAAGCGGGGTTGCGGACCGCTCTGCGGCAGCATGCCGCACTCGTAGGCGAGATCTTTCGTGGCCGAGCGGGTGCCCGCCCTGCCAACCAGCAGATTGGCCAGCAGCGCCACGGTCGCGAAGCCCACCGCCACGATCACATGGAGCAACACCGGAATGTAATCCTGCAAAACCACGCGCCTTTCCTACTCCACCCGCGGGCTCCCGCGCAACTCTTTCCTGGACGTCGCGGGCATGAACGTCGCACGCACAACCTGCCCGGCGATCACGGGAAAAAAAATTCTGCCCGATCTCATCCCGATGCGCAAGAACGCAACCGGGATCAAAAACCACGGAACAGCCAACGAGGCGTGGCAAGAATTCCAAGATCGACAAACCGCCGAAAAACGGGAACGTTACCTCAAGTCAGGCTGCGGTAGGCGTTGGCTCCTGCGTCATCTGCATTAGGAGGGGTGGCAGAGTGGTCGATTGCGCCGGTCTTGAAAACCGGAGAGCCGCAAGGCTCCGTGGGTTCGAATCCCACCCCCTCCGCAGCGCAACGCGCAAGGAGGGGCATCGAAAAAATGGCGCAGCCAAAATGGACAGCCTGCAAGGCCATCCCACCCCCTCCGCAGCGCAACGCGCAAGGAGGGGGGGCAACATGAAAAAGACATGAATGGGTGGTGGCCGGGGTTTCCTTCTTGAAATTCGTGCCGGGGGTTGTAATTCCGGGGGCATGGCAAAACCCGCATGCTGTGGCCTGTCCTGCGAAAGCTCTTGTTCCTGACATGAACGAAAAGGAATTTCTCGATTTGTCGTGCGACTTGGATGTCGAAGCCTTCTGGCGTGAAAACGACCTTTGCAACCGGCCCGGCATTGACAAACCGCGCTGCGCGCTGCAGTTCGCGCCGGACGACCACTGGCTCTTCGGGTTTCTGGAGGTCGAATCCACCCTGCGTTACTACCGCGAAAAGTCCCACCGGGATGCGCTGCACAAGGAGGCAAACGCCATCACGCGCGACCATGTCGGCAGGGCCTTCTTCGACGAGGATACATGGGAGCATTCACCGAAGCGCATCGAAAACCTCTTCGGGTCGGAATTCCGATACGAGGAACGCGGAACTCCGTGGCTCATGCCTGCGACCGCCGACCCGCGCGAATTCGCGCAAATCCTTGATCATGCGGAGGCGTTGGACCTCGAAAGCTGGGCGCTGCCCCCCATGTTTCTCGAAGAATGGGAGGCCCGTCGGGCGGCGGGCAAGCCGCTTCCGATGCTTGGCACGGGAAGCCGGGGCCCCGCCACAGTCATGACTTCCATCCTTTCGCCGGAAGATGTCTTTTATTGGATTGAGGACCACCCGGAACTCATGCGGCGCTTCCGCGACCTTTTGGCTGAAAAAATGATCGCTCTCAACCGGCTCCTGCGCAGGTTCAGCGGAAACACCGCCGCCGGGTGGTGGATCACCGACGACAACTCCGCGCTCTTCAACCGCGCCCTCTATCAGGAATACTGCGTTCCGGTACTCGAGGCGGTCATGGACGCGCTTGCGCCGGACGGGGCGCCGCGCTACCAGCATTCCGACAGCAACATGGAGCACCTGATCGAGGACCAGAGAGCCCTTGGCATTCAAACCGTCAACTACGGGCCGGAAATCGACGTGCTTGCCATCCGCCGCAAAATGCCCGATGCCATGATCCAGGGCCACATGCCCCCGTTCACGCTGCGCAATGCCGGACCGGAAGAAATCCGCCGGCGCGTCCTCGAAGATTTCCGCAAGGCGGGGGGGGGCGGCTTGCTCACCGTGGCGACAGCGGGTTCTCTCGCGGCGGGCACCGGGGTTGGCAGAATGAGGTGGTTCATGCGTTGCGTCACCGAGTGCCGCTACGATGAACCAAGGTGCGGCGGACCTCCTGCTCTTTGAGAACCTGTGAAACAAGTAGGATAAGCCGTGCGAGAGCAGAAAAGGCCGGGTGGCAAGGCGACTGCGAGGGCGCATCCCTGTAGCGGGTTGACTCGCCCGCCTCCCGGCGGGTCTCGCCCTTGCGGGCTGCCTGCGGCAGTCTCCCCCGCAGCCTCCCGGCTGCCGGTGGTGTAACCGGGCAGGCAACGCCGCCAGAGGGCCTTTTCTGCTCTCGCCCAGAGGGTTGCGTGTCTTTTTGGCCCGGCCTGCGTTGCGCGCACGGGGTAAGACCGCTGCGGGTATTACCGCCGTGCTTGCGCCTTGGCCGGGCCAAAAATCCTTCAGCAACACGGCTTGTCCTACTTATTTCACAGGTTCT
>CAZGNH010000188.1:0-2330 GCA_964527025.1 uncultured Chthoniobacterales bacterium
GGGGGGTGCGGGCGGCCAGCACGGCCTTCCACTGTTCGGGTCTGGGCGCCCCGGGGTTTGCGGCGATGACTTCGAGGATTTTTCGGATGCCTTCGGCGAGGGCCGGATTCGAAGGGTCGATGGGGCGGGGGCGGGCGACCGCGGCGTGCAGGATGTTGCGGGGGGATTTGAAAATTTGGAGGCCGAGGCGGTGGAGGTCCTCGCCGATTCCGTGGGCCATGGGAAGGGGGAAGCGCCACAAATGTTCGAGGGCCTCGCGCACGAGCCGCTTCACCGGCGCCGCGCTGTGGGTCTCAACGGCCGAGCCCGGAACACGAAGCCGGTCCCCCGCAATTTCGGCGATCACCGACGGTGCAATGGCCGCGCGGAAGTGGAATTCAACTTCCGAAAATTCCTTGAAGACCGGCGCATCCGGAGCGGGTTGCGGGGCTTCACCGCGTGCCACGGGCGTGTATTCCGTGCGGAAACTGCATTGGTCCTTCCACCGGCTGAGGGATTCCTCGTCGTGGAGCATGCGCACGCGGGCTTTGAACGCATCGAAGGGCATCCGCGTGAACCGTGAGGCATGCAGTTCCCTGAGTTTCGACTGGTATTCGTGGTGGTTGGGCGGCCCGAGAAGTGTGCCGCTCATGCCGCATTGCGCAATGCATGAGTAATTCCCCTTGGGCGGTTCACAGGGGATTTTTTGGGTGGTGTAAAAGTCCCCGAGGCGGGCGGCAAGGGCATGGGATTCCGCCTCGCGCTTCGAGGTCCAAAGAGAGAGATCGGTGGCGAGCTGCCAGAGGGGAGGGGAGGAGGTGCCGGATTTTTCCAATTCGACGAGGTGGCGTTCCGGGCGGTCGAGCACGAGGCGGGCGAGGTCGAAGAGGGCGTAGGCGCGGGCGGTGGATTTGATGTGTTTGGCGATGCCCTCGATCCCCCGGGGATCGGGCACGAAACGGACATTCCACCCGTCAAGGGCGGCGTCTTCACGGGGGTCGGGACGCGGGCGTTCCCGTTCGCGGGAATCAAATTTCCGGTCGCGCTGTTTGCGGTTGGGGGGGGTGGCGGGTTTGCGCCGCGGGTCGTGACGGCCCTTGGGCGCGCGGCGGGGATCGTGACGGCCTTTGTGGTGGCGCTGAATGGAGTCATCGGCAAAGCGGCCGGCGAGCCGGGCCAAATGTTCCGGGTTGTCGGCGTCGGCGACCCACGAGGGTTGGAAGCTGCGTTCGAGGTCGGCCTGGAGTTGCGTGAGGTCCGGCGCCGCGGGTACGGGTGGAGAGGCGTCGCTCATGGAATGGATGGTAGTTTGGTCCGCAAGCAGATTGCATATTATTCAGAAACACCTGGGATTGATGAGTCATCAATCGAAAATCGAACCACTTAATATGCGCACTGTCGGCGCGGACTACAGTAGGTTGGGCGGGGTGCAGGAGCAATGAGATTCCTGCTGCCGGTTGTGGAATCACCGGAATCTGAACCGGTAGGTTGCTCCAATGTTATAGAACCCCGATTCATCCTGTTCGGTCATGAGGGAAAGGCCTTTCCAAAGATCGAAAGTTCCCCGCAGGGTGGTGTCTCCCCCGGGGTAAGTGGGGGGAGCTGTCGAAACCGGAATTCCGTTGAGCAGGGATCCGGCATCAAAACCCCGCCAATCAAAGGGCCCCGCCAGCGTGCGCAGCATCAGCAGTGCCCCCTGTCCCGCAAGCGCCCCGCCGAAGGCCGTGCCGGAAAATTCTCCGGGTGCAATGCCGGCTGTGAGCAGAAGGATGATCTCCTCCTGGGAAAGGGGGGGCTCCGAGCGCAGCATCACATTGCGCTCGGACAGCGGGCCGTACGCGTGGACAACGATGTCGTATTCCAAGGCCCGGGCTTTTCCGTTGATATCGAGGTGGGGTACCCACGGGTCGTGGCGGTGGAAGGAGATCGAGCCGTCCGCCACATCGAGCGTCGTGAAAGGCAGACAGGCGCTTGCTCCGTGGATGTCCACCCGGCCCGAAAGAAGTGGATTCCCCAGCGTGCCTCCAATGGTCAAATCAGGAACGAGCTCGCCCGAGGCGATGTTCCCGACCATGGTGAAGGGGGTTGCATTCGTGATGCGGACATCGAGGGTCCAGGCATCACAGGGCGCGGGTATCGCCACGCGGGGAGGCTCGAACACCATCATCTGCCCGCCGGCTCCCGAAGGCGCAAGAATCAGCGGGGTGATCTCGAGACGTCTGAGGATGCGCCCGTCCACGAGTTTGACCGATCCGGCCACCCGCCCCCCCCGGGGGGGGCCCCCCGGCCCAAAAACCCCCCTTTCCCCCGCCCCGGCGCCCCCCCCGCCGCGGCGGTGGACCGTCAGGCCG
>CAZGNH010000189.1:0-4853 GCA_964527025.1 uncultured Chthoniobacterales bacterium
CTGCTCGTCGAGGAGATCGCGCGGGGGAGGATCGAGTTGCAGCAGAAGTTGATTCCGTCCGGCACCGCGGTCGGGGGGCGCTCCCTGCGCGAGTTGTCCCTGCCCCAGCGCGTGCGGGTCGGTTTGATCCGGCGGGGGGAGGAGACGATCATTCCGGACGGAGGATCCCGGTTGCAGGCGGGGGATGTGGTGACCCTTTTCGGCGCGTCACGGGCGCTCGAGGGTGTGCTCCCGATGTTTCAGCCCGGACGCGTCGAGCGCGAGGAGGTGCGGGTGGTGATTTTTGGCGGGGGCGGGTACGCGTTCGCACTGGCCCAAATGCTCGAAGGCAGCCCGCGCTTCCGCACGCGCATCTTCGAACGCGACCCGAAACGCTGCGCCCAACTCGCCGCCACCCTCCAGCGCACATCCCTCATCAACGCCGACGCCACATCAATCCACCAACTGCGCGAAGAACAGGTCGGAGCCGCCGACTTCTTCGTTGCCGCCACCGACGACGACGAAGACAATGTCATGACCTGCCTGCAGGCGGCCAACCTCGGCGTCGGCCACTGCCTGACCCTCGTCCACCGCGCCGATTATGCCGATGCCATCACACGCGCGGGCCCGAAAATGGGCATCCTTGCCGCGGTGAGCCCCCGCGTCGCCACCGGGCGCGAGCTGATGCGCTTTGCGACAAGCGACCCCTTCCAGACACTGGTCGAGCTGCCGGGGGGCGTCGAGGTCATTGAGTTGGCGGTGCGCGCGGGGGGCGCCCTTGCAGGGAAGCGCATTGCGGATGTGCCATGGCCGAAGGGGTGCGGCATCGTGGCTCTGACCCACAAGTCTTCGGCAAGTGTGCCCTCGGCCGGTGATGTGATTGAGGCCGGCGATCTGATCGCGGCGATGGTGTCGGCGGAGGCGCGCCGGGAGATCGGGGGTCTGCTGCGATGAGCCGGCGATGAACGTTCGCCTGCTGCTCAAAGTGCTCGGGTGGATTGCGGTGCTGGTGGCCGGTGCGATGCTGGCCTGCGAGGTCTATGCGCTGGCAAGCGGCGATGCCGGCAGCGGAGAACCGCACGATTTTGCGCTGTTGAAATCCTTTGCAATCACGGGGTGCTTCGGCGCGGTGCTTCTGGTGGCCGGTCGCGGTTCGGGCGACGAGATTCTGCGCAAGGAGGCAATCGCCATTGTGGGGCTCGGGTGGCTGGTTTCGGCCTTTGCCGGGGCGCTCCCATATTTGCTGTGCACCCCGGCTCTGGGTCCGGCGGAGGCGCTGTTCGAGTCGGCTTCGGGATTCACCACGACCGGCGCCTCGGTCATTGCCGATCTGGACCGCATGCCGCGCCCGATTTTGCTCTGGCGCTCGACAACCCAGTGGCTGGGAGGCATGGGAATCCTCGTGCTGTTTGTCGCCCTGCTCTCAAACCTCGGCGCGGGCAGCAAGTCCCTCTTCCTCCACGAATCCAGCGCCAAGACGGGCTTCGGTTTCCACTCGCGCATCCGCCAAACCGCCCTGCGGCTCTGGCAAATCTATGCCGGGCTGACCGTCCTCTGCGTGGCAGGTCTGATGGGGCTTGGCATGTCTCTCTACGACGCGGTGCTCCACGCCTTCTCGGCGATTTCGACGGGCGGATTCAGCCCGTGCAACGCGAGTGTCGGCGGCTATGCCAGCGCCGCCATCGACGCATGGATCTGCCTTTTCATGGCCCTCGGAGGAACGAGCTTTTTGCTGATGGCGTGGATTTTGCGCGGCGGCTGGGCGAAGGCGGCCGGTGACGAGGAGTTGCGGGCGTATGGTGCCATTCTTTTTGCCGCCATCGCACTCGTGACGCTCGATTTGGTCTGGCACGCGGGCGAGAGCTTCCCCCACGGGCTGCGCCTTGCCTCCTTCCAGGTCATTTCCATCATGACCACCACCGGATTTGCAACGGCGGACTTTGCCGCATGGCCGGAATTTTCGCAGGCGGCCCTCGTGCTTCTCATGGCCGCCGGGGGCTGTGCCGGCTCGACCTCCGGCGGCATCAAAATCAGCCGCATTGTCATTTTCTTCAAGGCGGCCCGCCAGCAGATCCTCGCATCCTTCCGGCCCGGTCTGCACCTGCCGGTCAAATTCAACGCCCGCCCGCTTGACGACGGACATGTCACCCGCGTCCTCTTCTTTGTCGCCCTCACCGGCGTGGTCATCGCCCTTTCGACCCTTGTGCTGGCGGCCCTCGAACCTTCCAGCGATTTGCTGAGCACGTTCACAGCGGTGGTTGCGTCCCTGTTCAACATCGGCCCGGGTCTCGGGGAGGTCGGCCCGACAAAAAATTTCGCCCATTTTTCCGGCGGCTCGAAATGTTTTCTGGCGGCCTTGATGGTGGTTGGCAGGCTCGAATTTTTCGGGGTTTTGGCGTTGTTTGTTCCGGCGCTGTGGAAGAAGTATTGAGGGGCGCGTGAAAAAACCGCTTGACGGGGACCGCGGGAGCCCGGACATTGCGCACGCTCTTATCGAGAGTGGCGGAGGGACTGGCCCTGCGATGCCACGGCAACCGCCCCGGAAATCCCGCGAGGGATTCCCGGGGGACCAGGTGCCAAATCCAGCCCGCGCGCGCGCAAGCGCCCGCGGGAAAGATGAGAAGTGACACGACCCGTTGCAACCGGATCCGCGTCGCCGCTCCCGATGAGCCACCAACATCCATGAGCGACGCAAACCGACCATTTTTTTCCAACTTGAAGTGCCGCGAGTGCGGGCGCCTTTACCCGAAGGAGGCCATCCACATTTGCGAGTTCGACTTCGGGCCGCTCGAGGCCGATTACGACTACGACGCCATCGCGGCCTCGATCAGCAGGGAGGCGATCGCCGGGCGTCCGCATTCCATGTGGCGCTACCGCGAGCTCCTGCCCGTCGACGGGGCGCCGACAGTCGGCTCCCAGGTGGGATTCACACCGCTGGTGCGCGCGGACCGGCTCGCGAAAGCCCTCGGGGTGCGCGAACTCTACATCAAAAACGACACGGTCAATTACCCGACCCTTTCATTCAAGGACCGGGTGGTCTCGGTGGCACTGACCCGCGCCCTCGAACTGGGGTTCGACGTGGTGGCCTGCGCCTCGACCGGCAATCTTGCCAACTCGGTCGCGGCGCAGGCCGCCTCGGCCGGCCTGCAAAGTTACGTGCTCATTCCGGCCGACCTCGAACAAAGCAAGGTGCTCGGCTCGCTCGTTTACGGCACGCGGGTCATCGGCATCCACGGCCCCTACGACCATGTCAACCGCCTCTGCTCGGAAATCGCGGGCAAATACGGCTGGGGGTTCGTCAACGTGAACCTGCGCCCGTACTACGCGGAAGGATCGAAGACCCTCGGCTTCGAGATCGCCGAGCAACTCGGGTGGAAATTGCCGCGCCACACGGTCGCCCCCATGGCCAGCGGATCCCTCCTCACCAAAATCCACAAAGCCTACAACGAATTGATCAAAACCGGCCTCATCGAAGACCGCCCGTTCTCCGTCCACGGAGCCCAGGCCGCCGGGTGCGCACCCATCAGCACCGCCCTCAAAGCCGGCACCGATATCGTCAAACCGGTCCCCGCCCCGGAGACGATCGTCAAATCCCTTGCGATCGGGACGCCCGCCGACGGCTATTACGCCATCCGCTCGATGAACGAGACGGGCGGACGCGCCGAGGACTGCACCGACGACGAGGTTGTCGGGGCCATCCGCATGCTGGCCGAACACACCGGCATTTTTGCGGAGACGGCGGGCGGGGTGACCCTCGCCTGCGCGCAGAAGCTCATCGAGGCCGGTCACATCCCGCGCGACGAGAGCATCGTCCTGTGCATCACCGGCCACGGACTCAAGACCGCCGAAGCCGTCACCGGGCGCTGCGGATCCCCGCGCCTCATCAACCCGAGCCTGCGCGAGTTCGACGCCCTCCTCGCCACGGAGACCACCTCCTGACCCGACCACCAACACCACCAACACCACCAACCATGCCAACAGTCAGAATCCCAACACCACTGCGCAAACTTACCGCCGAAAAGGAAACCGTCACCGCCCGCGGCACCACCATCGGCGAAATCCTCGGCAACCTCGATGCCGACTTCCCGGGCCTCGGGGAACGCATCTGCGACGAGCAGGGAAAGGTCCGGCGCTTCGTCAATATCTTCCTCAACGACGAAGACATCCGGTTCCTTGCGGACACAAACACACCCGTGGGCGATTCGGACGAGATCAGTATTGTCCCGGCCATCGCGGGGGGTTAGGATCACTCCATGATCGAGTTGACGGACGAACAACGCAGGGCCCTTGCGACATGGATCGAAGAAGGCGTGGATTTGTCGGGCATCCAGCGCCGCCTGAAGGAAGAATTCGGAATCGGCCTCACGTATTTCGAGACCCGGATGCTGGCCGCCGACCTGAACCTGAGCCTCAAGGAACACGAACGCCCGGCCGAGACCCCCGCGACATCCGCCTTGGCGGATGATCCGGCGCCCGCACCCGGCAAGCTCTCGCTGACCATCGACCAGGTCACGCGTCCGGGGGCGCTTGTGAGCGGAAGGGTCACGTTTTCCGACGGGGAGACCGGCGCATGGTATCTGGACCAGACGGGGCGTCTCGGCCTGGATCCGAACACGCCCGGCTACCGCCCCGGCCAGCAGGATCTCATGGATTTCCAGGCGGAGCTCGAAAAGGCCGCGAGATCGCAGGGGCTCTGACATGCCGGGTCGTTGCGGGCGTCACCGCGGCGGGCACCGGATACCGGAATGCGGATGGGTACCCGGAAGGGCTTCTGCCTCCGCATGGCTGTCACGGTGGATTCTCCGTTGGCCGGCCCGCATTCCCAAGGCAGGGACGAGCGGCGCGCCCCCCCCCGGGGTTTCCCAAAAACGGCG
>CAZGNH010000190.1:0-4945 GCA_964527025.1 uncultured Chthoniobacterales bacterium
ACGCCACTATTCCTCCATGGTGATGGCGATGACGTCAATGAGGAAGATGATGCGCGGCTCGGGCCAATCGGCAGCGTTTGAAGTCCTCACCAGTGGCGTTGGAGGTAGGGGTCGTCGCTGATCCGGTAGGTTCCGAAGTAGAGGTCGCTGTCGAGTTGATCGGCGGGCAGGATGCGCAGGGGACCGCGGACAAGGGGGTTTGCGGCGGGGTCGCGCTTCCACGTTTTGATTGCGATCACATTGTCCTGGCCGGGCCGGAGGGCCTCTGGCGGCAGGGGGTAGAGGCGCCGGGTTTGCCACGCTTGGGCGGGATCCGAATTGCCCGGGTGGACGGTCCCGATTTCCTGTCCGTTGAGGTAAGCGACATCGTAGTCGTCGAACGTGCCGAGGTCGGCCACGAGGTTGCCGGATGAGCCGGCGGGGAGGTGAAAGCGGCCCCGGAGGTGAACGACAGGCCGGGGCGTTTTGACCCGTGCAAGGTCAAAGGCGGGCCATGCGGAGTCATCGAAGCCTGCATCCGCCCAGTCGTCAGGAACCGGCCCGGGAGATTCGGGCGCGATGCGCAGACCGGTGACATCGAGGGATCCGGCACCCCGGTTGCCGGCGATGCGCCCGAAGATGGCCGCGCCCGATTGGGTAAAGTCGGCGCCTGCGTTCTGGAGGATCTGGGTCAGCGCGCGAACCATCCGGCGCTGGGTGAGACGCAAATACGGCCTTGCTTCGACATCGAGACGCCGCGGGTCGAACCCGATCCAGATGATTGATCCGCTTCCATGCGGGGTGCTGGTGAGAACCTGCCCGTTGATGCGGAAGACGGGCAGGGGTTGGCGGAAGTGCAGGCTGTTCTGCCCGACATGCGCAAAGGCCGGGTCATTGCCAATCTCCGATCGGTCCTCAAAAAACGTCGTGGTGGTCTCGATGGAAGCGCCGGTTTGGGCCTCGAGAGCCTCCTTGTGGCGGGTGATGGCATCGGGCAAAACCACCAGCGTCGCTCCCCCGGAGACGCGCTCGAGCAGAGGCCCCGGAGCCTCTTCGGTGTCGCCAAAAACAATCACCGAAGCGGACGCAAGGGCGGCGTCCGCATGGACCCCGAGCTTGCGCAAAAATTCCCGGTCGGAGGCGCTGCCGGCGAGGGCGGTGGCCCGCGCCGGGGGGGCGGCGGGAGTGGATGGTGCGCGCCCGAAGATGGCGGCGACCCGGTCGGTGAGGCCTTGCCAGAACGAGGGGGCCTCGGAGGCCGACGTATCGTGCGGGGGTTGCGCGAGGTAGTCGAGGAGATTTTCGGCGAGCCGCCGGGCGGCGGGTTCCTCTCCGGCGTCCAGAAGCGGGAGCTGGCAAAAGATCACCCGCGGGGAAGTCATCTCAATGAGGGGGGAGCTGTTGAGGTCGAATCCGCATTGGAGCAGGGGCGTGAACGGACCCATGGCCGGGGTCTCGATCTCGACAGGCGCCACCGCACCCCGGGAATGCACCCGGTAATTGTATCCCTTGCGCGAGGGCTCGACCCCGGCGGGAATCAACTTCGGGTCCACACGCCAGTCGGAAAATTCCGCGGCACCCAAATCGCGCAAGACCGGATGCCCGGCATCGAGCGGAAAGGCCGTGCGCTGGCGGATCGGGTAGGCACGGAAGCCGGCGGCCTCGAGGGTCGCGGCGTCCTGTTCGAGAACCAGAACCGGCACACCTTCCTTCCATGCGGACGGGGGAACCTTCTGCATCTCCCCAAGAGCACGTCTCCCAACCACGGCAAGGACGCCGCCGGAGCCTCCGGGCAGCCGCGCAAGCGCCTCCGCAAAGGCCCCGGGCTCGTCAAAGGTCTCGACACGACCGACCCCAAGGCCGCGCAGATACGGTCCGACCTCACCCGCGGGATCCAGCGCCACCACATGCAGACCGGCGATGCCCCCGGGCAGCGGGCGCGGGCCGTGGACTTGAAGAGCAAAAGTGTCGGTTGCGACAAGGGTGCCGTCGGGGTCCCGCACCTCCATCTCCAAATGGAATTCCTCGCCCGGCTTGTCGGTCTCCAGCGCAAAGGACAGGGGAAGCCGCAGGTTGTCACCGCCGGATAGCTCCTGGTCAAACTCCCCGCCAGCCACCCGCGTCTCACCCCGCCGAACAGCCCAAGAAATTTTGAGTGCACGGGGCAGGTGGGAGTCCCATACAATGGCAATTTGCTTTTCGATGGGTTCCCCGGAAGCAAAGACGTGGTCTTTGGAGGTGGGGTCGCCGGGGCGTCCGGCGATGAAGGCGAGCAAATCGCTGTTGTTGGCGCGCAGGGCCGATCCGGCGGGGTTGAGGTCGGCGGGCTCGGTGCCCGCGGGCCGTGCCGGCAGGCCGGGCATGGTGAAATTCATGTAATGGCCCGCCCGATCCCAATGGCGGTCGGGCTTGTAGCCCGGACTGTTGACGTCATCGTCCGCCGCTGCATCCACACTGCCCAGATGGGCTTTGATTTTTTCAGGCGGCAGGATGAATAGCGGATACCCGAAAGGTTCCATCCCGAGAGACACTCCATACATCCGCCACGACCGGTAAAGAGCGGGAATGCTCACCGTGGCCAAAAATTCCTGAATGATGGGATTCTGCCAGTAATACTCCTCGAGATAGGCGCCTCCAAACGCCGGCTTGTGGCGTTCGTAGGAAGCGCGGATCTGGTCAAGGTAGCCGGAGTCCACCAACGTGTAGGCCCTTTCACCCAGCGAGCTGGCGGCATACTCGGCAAACCATGGCTCACGGTCGCCGTCCGGCACGCCGTGGTTGGCAAAACTGGTCAGAAACGGCATGCCTCCTTCGCCGGAACCAATCGGCATGGTCCCCTCGAGTGACCACGGCATCGGCCAGTCTTCCCATTCCTGCATGGGCGTCCAATTGAAATACGAATAGACCGGCCATGAATCGCCTTGACCGATGTCGTGGTGGGAAAAAAACGGGCGTGTGGGGTCCAGTGCCTTCACGCCCTCGATGAAGGTCACGGATTGTTCAATGGCCGCGCGCATGGATTCGTGTTCTTCCGGACGGGCGGCCACAAATTCCGGATAGAGGTTTTGGAAGGCCTCCCACGTGTCGAGCCGCTTGCTGCCCCACGTGTCCGGGCGGTATTGCAGGTAGTTGATTCCGTCGTGCCACCCCTTGCCAAAACCCGAGTAGGCGATAACCGACGGGTGATTTTCGACCACGCGCACCAGACGTTCGTCCACATGACGCAGGAGGTCGGGCGAGGTGTCAATCGTTCCGGCGCCAAATTGGCCTCCGCTCACCAGATCGTAAGGCGTATAGACGGTCACATAGAGCCCCATCTCGTCCGCCAAACGATACACATCCCGGACGGGGTGGCTGTTTTCCGACGTTTTGATGCTTCCCTCGCTCCAGAGCTTGAGCGTGTTGAAGCCCATGTCTTTGAGGAAGGAGAAATGGCGCCGGAGGGCATCGGTGCCGGGCACCGCATGGTAGGCCAGGGTGAAGGCCGGACGCTGGCGCAGCTCCTTGCCGTTGAGCAGAACATGACGCCCATCGATCCAAATTTCCCGGAATCCGAAACGCACGGGCAGGGTCTCATCGAGCAGACGTCCCGCCTTGTCAAAGGCGGCAAGTGAAAAGGTGTAAAGGAAAGGATCTTCGGCCGACCACGGGCGTGGATTGTCCCACCGATAGGTCAGGCGCACACCGTTGTCGGTCGGCTCGACCCGCCCGGGCGCGGCCGCCTCGAAGGCCGCTTCCCCGTCCCCGGCAGCCGGGCGCACATCGAGCGCAAACCGGATGTCTTCGACCCGCCCGCGCATGCCCTCCGGCAGCCCGACCTCGAAAACAAGCGTCCGCTCACGCCACGAGGGAACAACCTTCACCCGCTGGAAAACCGGATCCCGCGGCGTGTGTTCAAGGAACACGTCGTCCACCATCCCGATCTGGGCCATGTGGAAATCCGCGCCCCTTCCACCCTCGACCATCGAGGGATTCGGCGAAAAATACCGCTGGCGCTTCCCGGCGGCCACCTCGTGCGCATACTTTTTCTCCGAGCGGACCGGCAGCACAAAAAACATCAATTGGTTTGTCCGGCCCGGGAGCACGTGGGCGCTCACATCAAGGTGGTTGTCGTAGGGAGAGAGGTTGCCGGCGAACGCCCCGTTCACATACACGCGCCCGGCATACCACTTCAGGTTGTCGAAGCGCAGAGTCCAGCGCCCGCCCGCGCCGCCGGCGGGCACTTCGATGTCCCGCAGATACCACATGCCATGCGAGGCGGCAGGCGTGCGGTTGATGTCTTTCCAACTCACTTTCTCCATGCCGTAAATGGCTGTTGGCCCCGTCCCATAAACATGCCCGGTGCGCTTCGCATCCATCATCCGCACGATGCCGGGCACCTTCGAAAAGGCCCAGTCCCCCTCCCGCGGCACCTCCCCAAGACGGCCCGGCTGCACGGCAAACAGCGCGTTGAGGCAGATTTCCTTCCGGGTGCGGGACTCCCGCACAGGCGCGCCCGCTGCGCTCCAATCGGGTGTGAGCGTCTTTCCCTTGAAAGTGACCGGTTCGGTCCGCACGGCATACACCCCAAGACGGTCGGGAAAGCGCCCCAACACGTCATCCACGGTCTCCTCCTCTTGTTCGAGACGCACATTCGCCAGTTCGAAGCGCCCGTCCGCCCCGCGCACGGTCATGTTGAATTGAAAAACCAGTTCGGCGGCTCCCGCCGGTGCTGTGAGGCTCTTTCTGCGCGTCTCCCATGCGCCCGATGTTTCCACCTTGTGTGCCGGCCACTTCTCCTGCTTGAGCGCCAGATAATCAATGCCCGAGCGGTTGCCCGGATCCACCGGCTTGCCCTCCGCATCCGCAAACCAAACACTGGTCAGAAAAATCCGGTCACCCCCGGAATCATCGACCTCGCCACGCACCTCGAAACTCAAGGCATACGAACTCCCGGGCACCACCGGGACCCGCGTCCCCCATCCCG
>CAZGNH010000191.1:0-3568 GCA_964527025.1 uncultured Chthoniobacterales bacterium
CTGGGACAAGGCGGGCGCGGAATCGGGGGAGGGCTGTATGCGTGCATACTGTCCGAACCGCGATTCAAGCCCACCGCCGGCCCAGCCTGCCTCCCGCAAGTCGCAGCAGATGGCTTGTGAGATATGCGGGTTAGCCACGGGGGTCGGAAAAGCGAACCCCCAAGAAGCCGGCATCGAGCCGGATTTTCAGATTCTTTCGGCTCATGCCGCCCCGGCGAGTGCAAATTGCATTTCGCGGGTGCGTTCGACGACATGGGAGGCGTCGAGCACCTCGAAGCGGACGATTCCGCCGTCCTCGCCAAAATCCGCGATGACACCGGACCGGATCTCGTCGCTCTCGCGGATGCGGGCGTCCCGCAGGGAAATCGTGAGTCTCATAATTTTCCTTTCATGGAATGGTCCGGGAATGCCGTAATGACGCGTGTGGGTTCGGCTCCTTGTGGAACGTCTCGCCGCCGATCTCGATGTCCATGCTGAAGTCCGCGCCCACGTCGAAGGGCGGGTCGATGTAAATGAGCTTGAGGTCGCCGGCATCCTCGATCTGGCGGCGAAGCGCGCCAGCCTTGAGGGAAGAGAGGATCAATTTATTGTCGCCCCAGATGAGCTTGATGAGGTCGCACTTCTCGGCGCCGGGGAGTTCGTAGTGGACTTCGTGGCGTGGCATAAAAGGGACGAAAGAGGTTTAGGAGGGGCGGGAATTGTGTTGGGAGCGTTCGGCGAGGCGCGCGCGGGTCATGCGTTCGCGGAGGCCGCCCTCTTTGACGAATGCTTGTTCGAGTTGTTTGATTTGCTGGTCGAGGAGGTAGTTGGTCAGTTTGATGAGACCGATCATGGCGTTGGCGGCGATGGCGGGGTCCGGGTTCTCGATGGCCTTTTTGAAGGTGTCGTAGCTGGCGTTTGGCTGTCGGTTGAGTTGGCGGAGACGTTTGGTATAGCGGTGGTCTCTGCCCCATTCCTCAAGGCCGCGCACCCGCAGGAAGTCGCGGTAGTCTTCCAAGAGTTCCTCCAGGCTCGCCCGGGCGACGTTGGTGAGCTTGATTTCGGTCTCCTTGGAAGTGCCGGAAGCCTGGCTGCCCTCCAGGATGTTTTGTTTTCCCGAGCGTGCGGCCTGCACCATTTGGTCATAGGTGCGGTCTCGTTTGGTGAGGAGTCGTTCGCAGAACCGGACCGTGCCGTCGTAAACGATGCGCGCCTTCTGAAAAGAAAGAAGGTCTTCGTAGCCGCCGTGGGGAGGGAGGAATCGCGTTGTCATCGGATCGTCTTCAGCAAAGGGACAGAAAGGACATAAGAGACCAAAGGAAGATGCCAGGAGATTTTCGTCCCTTTGGTCATTTTGCTCATTTTGGTCGCTTTTGTCTTGGATAAGCGCATGGCAGGAGGGTGTTAAGGCTTCCAGTCGCCAATCGGCATGGCCCGGCGCATGAACTCGTCGAACAGAGGCACGGTGAAGGCCATGTCACCATAGGCGGGGCTGTAGATCATGCCCTTCTTGATGAGTTTGGCGCGCACGGGGCCGATGCTGTTGACTTTGACATCGAGGACGGTGGCGATGTCGCCGGTGCGGTGCGGGCCGGTGCCAAGCTCCGCCATCGCCCGGAGAAAGTGTTTCTCGCCCGGGGTGAGGCGGTCGAAGCGGACACGGAAGAAATTTTTGTCCAGACGCGGAACCACCATGTCCGTGGCCGCCCGGACGACGGAAATGCTGATCGGGCTGCGCTCGCCGAGGTTCCATGTTTGGTAGCCCCATTCCTGAATGAAATACGGGCAACCTCTGGTGAGGCGGTAAATTTCCGCGAGGGCACCGGGCTCAATTGTGATTCCCGCCGCTTGCGCCGGCTCGCTAATCGCCCTGGCGGAATCCTCCTCGGAGAGAGCACCCACGTCGGGAAATGAGAAGAGCCGTTCGGCGTAGGATTTTGACTCGCCGGCGAAGCCGGGCAGCACCGGGAGGCCGGCGCCGAGCATCACTACGGGAAGCTGATTTTGTTGGATGCGATGCATGGCCATGATCAGCGCACCCAGTTCCTTGCGGGTGAAATACTGAATCTCATCAATAAACAGGGCGATCACGCTTTGTCGCTCCCGCGCTGCCTCCCCCGCCGCCTCGAAAACGTTGGGAAGGTCGATCTCGATGTCCCCGCTATCCGCGGCCCCGATCTCTGGATCAATGTCCAGACCAATCTCGAAATCGCCCATGGAAACCTTCAACCCACCCAGAAAGCTGCGAAGCACGCGAAGCCCGCGTTTGACCCGGTCGCCGGTGTGCGCGATGCGATCCAGCTCAAAAAGGAGAGTTTTGAGTTGAGATGCAATGAGTGGGGCAAGCGGTTTATCCTCGTGCGCCTCGATCAAGGCAGTATGGCAGCCGTCAGAACGGGCCATGCGCCGGATCTCATTGAGCAGGACGGTTTTTCCCACCCCACGCAGACCTGTCAGCAGCAGACTTTTCTCGGGCCTACCGAGACGGGTGCGTCCCAGCAAAATGCGTGACTGTTCGAGAATAGGTGCCCGGCCTACCAACTCGGGCGGAGGAGACCCCGCACCGGGAGAGAAGGGGTTTTTAATCGGGTCCATGTTCTACTTGGTTATATGCAGTTATATTAGAATTCATGTATAACCAGCTAAACTCGATATAAGCCGGTTTGGCGAGCAATCAGGACCTGAAATCGGTGGAGCTGGATGCCAGAGCCGCGAAAGTTTTTGGGTGCGTGCTTCTCAAAGCCGACCTGGTCCACGAAAACGAAGTCGTATTCCTGGAAACCGCCATTGGCAGCCTCTGCGGCGGTGGCGTCGGCGCACCATTGCTTGAGGCGGGCCATTTTCTGCGGGAGGTCGAGTTCGGCGCGGCCTTTGGTTTCCACGATCCAGATTTTTTTGTCGCCGGTCCGGATGAGAAAATCGGGGACGTAGTTTGAGAGGTCGCCGTCGGATTTCACGTAGTCGAGCTTGAATCCGACGGCGAGGCAGTTCTTGGCGAAGGCCTCGTCGGCAGGGAACCACCGCTGGTCCGGGACCAATTCAGCGTAGGGAGAACTTGGGATGCAGAGCCATTGGATTTACGGAATTATTCCATTGAGATGCGGTGGACGGCCCGGTGCGAGGCAGCCTCCTGCCGAAACTCGTCGAGGATCGAGCGAATCATGACCGGGGCCTCAGGAGATTCTTCCATGAGGGCGGCACCGTAACAGGGGCGACCTCCGGGGTGAATCGAAAACTGCTGGTTCGCTGCTTGCCGCCCAAGACCCGATGAGCAGTCGGTGTGGGAGAGATCAAGGAATCGGTGGCAAGAAGGGAACAGGGTGCTTTTTCGGTCGCGGAGTATGAGATGCCAGGTGGTGCGATAGGTGGTGCGATAATGGGGGGGGTTGGGCCTCACTGTGCATACCAAGTGCAGACGGAAGTTTTTTTAATGGGGAAAACCCTGGATGAAAAAATCCATAAATAACTGACAAAAGCCACTTTATAGAGTGGCGCAGCCGTAGGGATTATCCCCGCTGTGCGGGGCTCCACGGGAATGGCTTCGCTTGTTGTGGGGGCGCTATCGCGCGGGTGGTCGAACTGCGTTCTC
>CAZGNH010000192.1:0-2111 GCA_964527025.1 uncultured Chthoniobacterales bacterium
ACGGCATGCGACTGCACCACACAGTCATCGCCAAGAGTGACCGTTCCGTCCACGATGGCATAGGGACCGATTTTCACATTGGCACCAAGCTTTGCGCCCCCGCCGACAAGAGCCGTGGGATGAATGTTTGTGGGGTCAGTCATCAATTATTGACTTTTTGGGGGTGGATTTACAGGGGGCACGGGTGGATGTGCCAGATGGAGTCGGCGTATTGGGCGATTGTGCGGTCGCTGGAGAATTTGCCGCAGCGGGCGGTATTGAGGATGGCCATTTTGGCCCACCGGCGTTTGTCGTGGAACGCGGTGTCGACGAGTTGCTGGCAATCGCTGTAGGAGCGGAAGTCGGGCAGGCAGAGGAACGGGTCGTGGAAGACGAGGTTGTCGCGCAGGGGGGTGAGGATGCCGGGGGGTTCGCCCGGGGTGAAGTAATTTGAGCCGACCCAATCGACGACGGCATGGAGTTCTCCGTCTTGGTCGAGGAATTTTTGCGGGTTGTAGCCTGCGGCCCAGAGGGCGGCGACCTCTTCGACTGTGAGGCCGAAGATGAAGATATTGTCGGGGCCGACTTCCTCCCGGATTTCGACATTGGCGCCGTCGAGGGTGCCGATGGTGAGAGAGCCATTGAGGGCGAGTTTCATGTTTCCTGTGCCGGAGGCTTCCTTGCCTGCGGTTGAGATTTGCTCCGAGAGGTCGGAGGCGGGGACGATGCGCTGGGCGAGGGAGACCCGGTAGTTTGGCAGGAAGACGACCTTGAGGCGGTCGTTGATGCGCGGGTCGTTGTTGATTTTGGCGGCGACGGCATTGATGGCCTTGATGATAATTTTTGCGAGGTCGTAACCCGGGGCGGCTTTGGCGGCGAAGACAAAGACGCGGGGGGCGCCGGGTGCGTCGGGGTTCTGGAGGATCCGGCGGTAGAGGGCCAGGATGTGGAGCAGGTTGAGGTGTTGGCGCTTGTATTCGTGCAGGCGTTTGATTTGCACGTCGAACAAGGCGGACGGGTTGACATCGACACCGCATTCGAGGCGGATGGTGTGTGCCAGATCGACTTTGTTGGCATGTTTGACGGCCATGAAGTCGTCTTGGAACTGTTCATCATCGGCGAGGGCCTCGAGGTCGCGGAGTTTGTCGAGGTTGCGTTCCCATCCGCTTCCGATGCGGGAGGTGATGAGTTTTGAGAGGCGGGGGTTGCAGGCGAGCAGCCAGCGGCGCGGGGTGATGCCGTTGGTTTTGTTGTTGAAGCGTCCCGGGAAGAGGGCATCAAAATCCGGGAAGAGGTGTGCGCGCAGGAGGCGTGTATGGAGTTCGGCAACCCCGTTGACCGAGTAGCTTCCGACAACGGCAAGGTGGGCCATGCGCACCATCTGGGTCGGCCCCTCCTCGATGAGCGAAAGGGCCTGCTTGCGCGCGAGATCGCCAGGCCACATGGTCTCCACCTCCTCGAGGTGGTGTTTGTTGATTTCAAAAATAATCTGCATGTGGCGTGGCAGCACTTTTTGGAAGAGGCCGACACTCCAGCGTTCGAGGGCCTCGGGCAGCAGGGTGTGGTTTGTGTAGGCGAACGTGCGCCTGACGAGCGCCCAGGCCGTCTCCCATGGCATCCGGAGTTCGTCGTGAAAAATCCGCTGCAGCTCGGCAATGGCAATGGAAGGATGCGTGTCGTTGAGCTGGATGGTCACCTTTTCGGGGAAGTCCTTCCAGTCCGTGTTGTCTTTGAGGAAACGGCGGATGATGTCCTTGAGCGAGCAGGCGACGAAGAAGTATTGCTGCACGAGGCGGAGTTCGCGGCCGAGCTCGGTTTTGTCGTTGGGGTAGAGGACCTTTGAGATCGTTTCGCTGAGGTTTTTGTCGCGGACGGCTTCTTCGTAGCCTCCGCGGTTGAAGGCTTCGAAGTCGAAGTCCTCGTGGGCCCGTGATTCCCAGAGGCGCAGGAAATTGACCGTGTTGGTTCCGAACCCGGGGATGGGAATATCGAAGGGAACCCCGAGCACGCGGCGGCAACCGGTCCACATCGGGACCGAGTTGCCACGATCGTCGAAGACGTTTTCGACATGTCCGTAGAGCAGAATCTCGACGGCGTGTTCGGGTCGCAGGATTTCCCATGGTGTGCCGTAC
>CAZGNH010000193.1:0-2873 GCA_964527025.1 uncultured Chthoniobacterales bacterium
CGTCTGGCCAGCCTCACAAGTGACACACAGGACGAGGTGAAAGTGTACAACGGCATCAAAAACAACCTTGTGCTCGGCACCACCGGCATCCCGGTCTCGCAGATGAATGTGGGCCGTCAGTTGGACGGTGGCGTGGTTGCTCCGTAACTCGAACCAAAACCCACGCGCCGCGTGAGCGGCGCAAACAAATCAGCGACTGGCGCCGGTCCCAACCCGGCGCCAGTTTGCTTTTCAAGCAAATCCCCGACAATTTTCCCACCCGACAATGAAGCCATTCCTTCGTTTTGGTTCTCTCGTGCTTGCGGCGGGAGTTTTGACAGCCCTTATGCTCCATTTTGCCGGGAACTCCCACCATCAAGGCACGGTTGCTCCCAATGCACCGGCCACATCCGAGCCTCTTCGAGCAACCCCGGCGGCCGGGGAAGCCATGGACACCGCAATGCCTGAGCTCAGGCCGCAAGCCCCCGCAGAGGCAACGCAGGGATCTCCTGTTTCTTCAGACCATTCTGCAAGCCCCGCAACTCAATCTTTGGCCCGGCCGACCACCGCATCCGCGCCAGCCCCATCCGTACCTCCGGTGGAATCACCATCGTATGGAAATGCTCCGCAGTCTTCCGGCGCCTCCCCGTCCAAAGTGGTCGGCGCGCCGGTCGCCGACACACCTGCGGGCGGAGGATCTTCCGCTGTTCCTCTTGCGACGGATGGCATCATATATGAAATTGACTCCGGCGTCAAAGCGCCGGTGGCCCTTGCCGGGACCGGCGAGCCGCTCCCGCCGCCACAGGCTGCGGCAATCGAGCAGATCGGCCAAGAATTTGACCGGGCGGTCGCGGCAGGCGGGGACACCGAAGAAGCGTGGGAGGCGGCAAGGAAGGCCGCGGACGAGCGATACCGCCTTCTCTTCGGAGACGAGGCGTTCAACCAGAAGACGATCCGGGAGGCGCGGGAGGCGCTCGAAGCCGGGCGGGCGGCAAATCCATGAGTTTTTTTCGCGCGGAGTCCGGGTGGCGGACCCGCGCGTTGTTTTGGTTGGCGGTTGCGGTGTTGGTGCTGCCGGTGGTCTTCCGGCAGGTGGCGGTGTCCGACGCTTGGTGGCATATTGCGCTGGGAAAATGGCTGGTTTCCGGCGGCGGGCTTGGCGCGGTCGGGGCATGGTCTTTTGTTCCGACCGAAACGTCGGGGATCCCCGCCGAGCTGCGTTGGTCGGGCCTTGGGGACGTGATTCTCATGGCCATGTATTCCATGGCCGGGCCGGCGGGGCTCCAACTGCTTTCGCTGGGCCTGCTGGCAGGGGCCCTTGGGATTTTGGGCCGCATGGCTCCCGGCACACCATCGGCGTGGACGGTCCTTTTGATGGGCGCTCTCACACTGGGCACGTATCAGCTCCAGCTTCCACGCAATGCAATGTTTTCTCTTGTGATGTATCCGCTGGTTCTCCGGCTTGGCGTGCGGGGACGTGAACAGCCCGGGTGGCGGGAATACGGACTGATGGGCGGGCTTCTGGTCTTTTGGAGTTTCCTCCATGGAAGCTGCCTTTTGGGCTGGGTGACTGCGGTTCTGCTTTTTGGCGGGCGGGTTGTGGGCGCGGTGGTCACTCATCGCTCGCTCCGCCCAATCGCGGCTTTTTTGGGGTTTTGCATTCTCACGCTCGCGGCTCTCTCGTGGGGGCGCCCGGAGGCAACGGGTCTCCTCACCAGTCCAATTCAGGCCTTCTTCACGCCGCAGCAGGAATCTCAAAAAACCGTTGCCGTGGCGGAGCCGGAGGTTTCCACAAACGAGGCCACAGAGAAGAATCTGCCCCGTCCTTTGGCATGGTTGAACAGGACCCTCTGGAAGCCGGACAGTTCCGTGCCGCGCTCCAATGATTTTCTTTCCCCTTTTGAACTGCCCCCCTCCGCCCCTTTCCTTGCCACTGTGGCCCTGAGCCTCCTTGCCCTGATCTCACTTGTTGTCGGCGGAACTCCCCAAGTCGGGCTTGTCCTTGCCTGGCTTGGGGCCGTGGGACTGGGTTTGGGCTACGTGCGGATGATGGGTTATGCCTCCCTGGCCTCGGCAGCGGTGATCCTGTCGTGCCGCCCGCACTGGAAGTTTCCCGGCAAATGGCCCGCCCGGATTAACCTTGCGGGAGCCGTCTGTGTGCTTCTCGCCGGGGGGTTTCTTTGGATCCAGTTTTCCAGCGGCCGGATGGACCGGTTGATCGGAGAAGGCCAGCACGTCTCGCGCTGGGGGGCAACACCCAACCATGACACAAAAACGCTCGCTTGGGTGCGGAGAGAACTCCCCGACTCGCGCACCTTCACAACCATCGTCACCGGCAGTTCCGCGTTGCTCGAGTGGGACTTCGAAAAGCCCGTTTTCGTCGATGGGTTTTTTGCCACCACCGGAAAAAATGTTTGGTCCGCCTATGCGGAAGCCAAAGCCACCGGAAGCGCCGCCGGCCTCCACAAGGAGTTTGGCATCACGTCGGCCATCGTCCAAAACACATCCGCCGACTGGCTGGATGTCTTTTTCGGAAGTCCCGATTGGTTCCCTGTTGCCATCGGGCCGGGCTCGACGGTGTTCCTCCACACCAGCCAAAAGCGGACCCCCGCCATGCCGGCGGTGTTGGTCGAGGAATCCGACCTCACAACGACATCGGACCTCTTTGCCCGCCATACCAGCCTCGCGGCCCTTGCCGTGCTCGGCCACGCCCACCAGACCCGCACCGGCTTCGATCAAGGAACATGGATCCGCCGGAACCCCGGATTTTTTTCGGCGCTCGGCCGCCTCGCGGAAGAGCGGCATCGCGGCAGACGATAGAAGCATTTCTGGATCGAGGCGGGATCCAAAGCGGTGCGGAGCACCGCACTCCAAGGCGGGCTGCGCCCGCGTCA
>CAZGNH010000194.1:0-3287 GCA_964527025.1 uncultured Chthoniobacterales bacterium
GGGGGCGCAGGGTCGCCTGCGGCAGGTAAAGGCTGACGGTGGTGCCCACGCCCGGCGTGCTGTCGATCATGGCGGTGCCGCCCGATTGCAGGGCAAAGCCATAGACCATCGACAGGCCAAGCCCCGATCCGGCACCGCCCGCCGCCCCCCTTCGCATTTTTCCACCCGACAAAGCTTGCACCCCGCCCGCCACCCGCATCTATTCTAAGCCCGTGACACCCGCCATCCTGGCTCTCGAAGACAGCACCATCTACCACGGCTTTTCGTTCGGCGCCACGCCGCCCGCCGCCGGCGAAATCTGCTTCAACACCGCGATGACCGGTTACCAGGAAATCATCACCGATCCCTCCTACCGCGGGCAAATCGTCGCCATGACCTGCCCCCTGATCGGCAACACGGGCGTCAACCCGCTCGATATGGAAAGCGCCACTCCGCAAATCCGCGGCTTTGTGATCGAGGAGCTCAGCCCCGTGGTGAGCAACTGGCGCAGCGCGGGCTCTTTGGAAGACTGGCTTGCGGCCAACGGTGTGGCCGGCATCCAGGGAATCGACACCCGCGCGCTCACGAGGCGCCTGCGGACGCGCGGGGCCATGCGCGCCTGCATCGCCGCCGCGTCCCCCGGTGCGGAAGAGGCGGTTGTGATGGCCCGTTCAGCCGCCTACGAGGGGGTGGATTTTGTCCGCGAGGTCACGTCCCCGGAACCGACCCGGTGGGATCCGGACGGGACATCCAGTGCGCGGTGGGTTCCCGCCGGGCCGCGTGTGCCCGATGTCGTTGTGGACGCGGCCGGCAACACCTTCGAGCCGCCGGCACCCGCCACACGGAAAATCGTCGCCTACGATCTCGGGATCAAGCGCAACATCCTCCGGTGCCTGCGCCGCCACGGGTTCGACGTGCGCGTTGTGCCCGCCACCACGCCTCCCGAAGAAGTGCTCGCCGACAAACCCGCCGGGATCTTCCTCTCAAACGGCCCCGGCGATCCGGCGGCCCTGACGGTCGTCCGCGACCATGTCGCCGCCCTGCTCGGCAAGGCACCCATCTTCGGCATCTGCCTCGGACACCAAATCCTCGCCCTTGCCCTCGGCGGCTCGACCTTCAAACTCAAGTTCGGCCACCGGGGTGCCAACCACCCGGTCAAGGATCTGCGCACCGGCGAGGTTGCCATCACCTCCCAAAACCACGGCTACGCAGTCGATGCATCCTCGCTGCCTCCCGAAGTCGAGGTCACCCACATCAACCTCAACGACGGCACGGTCGCCGGCCTGCGCCACAAACACCTCCCCGCCTTCAGCGTCCAATACCACCCCGAAGCCAGCCCCGGACCCCACGACGCCAGCCCCTTCTTTGCCGCCTTCGCCAAAGAGGTTGATGCCCGGCCCGGTTCACGCTAAAGAAAAAAAGAATCATGGCTCATCTTCAGGTCGCCCTCTCCCAGGATTCCCAGTTCACCCACGAACTCTCCGACGAAAAAACCAGCATCGGCCGGGTCGACGACAACGCACTCTGCATCCCCCACGATTCGGTCTCCAGCCACCACGCCGAAATTGCCTTCGACGGCGAGTTGCACCACCTCCACGACCTCGGGTCGACCAACGGCACCTTTCTCAACGGAGAACAGGTCACCGACGCCATCCTCCACCATGGCGATGAAGTCCGCTTCGGTGCCATCCCGAGCACCTTCCTTGCCACCGAGGCCGCCACGGGCGACACCCAGCCCCTGCCACAGTCCTCGGCCCCCGCAACCCGTGTGGCCCGGCAGTCCGCCCGCCCGGTCGAGTTTGTCAGCTCCTCCCCGATTCCGCGCAATGTCAAAACCGGCGATCCCGTCGGCACGGCGGCTCTCGCCCTCGGGATTCTGGCGCTTCTTGCCTGCGCCGGTGCCACCGCCATGGCCTTCCTCCTCACCGCCTGAGCCACCGCACGCCCTCCCCGGGTTTCGAATTGGGACACCCGTCCAATATTCGTAATCGCAATCCCGCTCGTAATCGCAACCAAGTTTCTACGTTTGGGAAAATCGATTGCGAGCGGGATTGGGGGTGTGCCGTGTGGGATGCCGGTGTGCTGCCGCAGCGGCCCGGATCAGGGATTCTGTCCGGTGAACCACGCCACCCCCCCCACCGCAAAAACAACCGCGATCGCCGCCCCGCAGCAAACGAGCAAAGGCAGCAGCACCGCGATGATCACCCTCCAGTATTCCGTCTTGTGCGCTTCTTTGAGTGCGATCACGTAAACGACCGGCCCCCAGAAGACCGCGCCCAGCCACCCGAGGATTGGAACAATCGAGAGTGCGTTGATGGCACCGCCCGAGTAACAGACCGCGCGGACGGTCCCCTCGTAGCCGCGGTTTGCGGCTCCCAGGAGCATCAGGCACACGTGCACGATGCCGCCTCCCACAAACGCACCGATCACCACTCCGATTGCCGATGCAACCAGCGTCATGGCAAGGGTCAGCGGGACTGAGCAGGCGAGGCTTCCCGCCATAAGGGCCGCCGCGTCTCCCTCGCCCGCGGCTGCTCCCGCACCCGACATCACAAGCGTCAGGAGTGCCTGCACCACCCCGTAAATGATTCCCGCCAGCATCGCGCACACAAAGTAATACAGCAACGGCGCCCCGAATCCCCCGGTCACGGGCATCGCCGAAAACGTGCGGATCGGCGAGGCAATGGCACCCCATGTCGTCTGCCACCAGCGCCCAAACCACCCCTCACCCGCCGTCTCCCATGGAAAATTCCCGCGGGAACCCGCCGCCTGCAACCCGGGCGCCAGAACCGGCTCCAACGCTCCAACCTCCGGCGGACGCGCCATCGCCTTCTCCACAAGATTCAATTCCGCAAGGGGCCGCCACTCATCCATCCCCTCCATCCACGCCAAATCCGACCCGAAAAATTGCCCGTTCATCAGGCCGTGCACGACCTGCTCCTCCGTAAATTCTCCAAGCTGCTCCCGGTTCCGGTTGAGGAAAATTTTACTCACAATGCCCGCCGATTACCCGGAAAGCATCCCGGAGTCAATCCCCCTCTTCTCCTCCCCCCGCTCATCTCGGTCCCCTCCGCGCCCTCTTCTCGCGCAAAAGGGCTTTTCTTTTTCCGCCGCATGGACGAAGGTCTCTTTTCCTTTGGAAGGGTGGCTGAGTCCGGTTGAAGGCACTCGACTCGAAATCGAGCGAACGGTCAAACGTTCCGTGGGTTCGAATCCCACCCCTTCCGCAGCTTTGCGAGGAGGGTCTCGTAAAGAGCGAAGCCAAAATGGACAGCCTGCAAGGCCTGCCCTCTTTCCCCCTATCCGAT
>CAZGNH010000195.1:0-5509 GCA_964527025.1 uncultured Chthoniobacterales bacterium
CGGCCACGGGGCCGGCGGACGGGGAAAGCACAACCAAACCTGCGGCGGCCACGGCCACTGCGGCAAGGGTCGCATAGGCCAGCTTGGGCACATGCAGGCCGGGCCACAGGTCTCCGAGGTTTTCGATAAAAAGGACAAGGCGGCTGCGGTGCATGAGCGCGGCGCGCTGGCGCCTGCGGAATTCGTAAAGGAATGCCGTGTGGTAGCCCGCGGGCGGACGCTCGTGCCGCTTGAGCGCCAGCAATTTGCCGATGAGTTCGTCGTTGGTCATGGATGGCTTTATTGTTTGATAAACTCTTTCAGTGAATTTTGCAACTGACGATGGGCGTAGAAGAGGCGGGACCGGACCGTGCCTTCCGAGATCTTGAGGATACGGGCTATTTCCGCATGGGGCATTCCTTGGATGTCAAACATGGTCACAACCGCTCGATGATTGTTGGACAGCTTCTGCATGGCCTCGTTCAATTTCTTTTGAAGCTCTCCGAGGTTGGTTTCCCGGATGGGGTCGCTGACGGCGGTGGCCTCGAGGAAGTCCGGGTCGCGCTCGATGCCGGAATCCACGTCGTCGAGGCTCAGGGCGAAGCGGCGCCCGCGCTTTTTGAGGAAGTTGATGGTCATGTTGACGGCGATGGAATGGATCCACGTGTAGAAGCTGGATTTGCCGCGGAATCCCCTGATCGAGCGGAAGGCTTTTGCGAAGACATCCTGGAGGAGGTCGTTGGTGTCTTCGTGGTTGGAGGTCATGTGGTAGACAAGGCCGTAGAGTCTGGGGCTGTAGCGCAGCACCAACTCGTCGAAGGCCTCGGCTTCCCCCTGTTGGGTGCGGGAGACCAATTCCTCGTCTGCGGGCTCGGGAGATTCGGACACGGGCGGCATCCTACTCCGCCGCGGTGGTCCATGGCACGGGAAAATGCTGGCGGAACCCGCCGGTTCGCGGGTATGGTGTCGCGCATCCCTCAAATGAAACCGCATCCAGCCATCTTCGCTTTCGTTCTTGCAGCCGCGTCCGCGCTTTTCGCCACATCCATTGTCCGCGCCCAGTCGCAGGCCGCCCAGGAAGCCAACAACGCCGCCTACGCAAAATTCTCCGAGGGCGACCATGCCGCCGCCGCCGCCGCCTATGAAAAGCTTCTCAAGGACTACCCGACGGACGCCGTCGTTCCGTCCGCGCAAATCCAGCTCGCCTTCTCGTATTACTTCCTTGGCAAATTTCAGGAGGCCCTCGCGATGGCACAGAAGGTTTTGTCGGGTCCGCCCCTGCCCGACGATCTCAAGCAGGTTGTCGAAGGCCTTGTGCCCCAAATTCTTTCCGCGGAGGCCGCGGCCATGGATCCCGGGGATCCGAAGCGCAAGGCCGCATTTGACAAAGCCATTGCCGGTTTCACCGATTACATCAAAAAGCACCCGCAGGCGAAGGATCTGGAGAACATGGTATACAGCCGTGCCATTGCCAACTACCAGACCGGCAACTTCGACGAGGTGATCAAAGACATGGAGTCGAACATCGGGCAGTTCGGGCAGAGCCCGACGGTGGCCTCTTCGCGCAACCTTCTGGCCCTTGCCCTTGCCACCCAGGGCAGCCAGATCCTCAACGAGGGCGGCAACCGCGAGGAGGCCTTCGCCCTCTACGACCGCGCAGCCGATCTCCTGCGCCAGATCATCAACGACCGCAAGGACATCGCCCTCTACAACGACGCCAACTTCCAACTCGCCGAAATCCTCTTCAACAAAGCCGCCTTCAGCGACGAGGAGGCCCGCCAGCCAATCTTTGCCGAGGCCCTCGCAGCCTACCGGTCCATCGCCCCCCGCGAGGAAATCATCGCCATGCAACAGGACCGCATCGCCGCCTTTCCGGAACGCCGCCTTGAAGCCATCAAGGCCCGCAACCAAGACCTGCTCAAACAACTCGAACGCGACAACATCCGCGAACTCACCAAACTTGAAGAGCTCAAAAACAAACCCGACCAGGTCGCCAGCGCCGTCCAAAAAATGGGCGAGATTTTTTTCCAGCAGGGGAATTTGAATGCCGCCCGCACCCTCCTGCGCCACGTCTCCCCCCACCTGCACACCGACGAGGACAAGAAGCGCAACCTCTACTTCACCGCCCTGTCGTATGCCATGCAGGGCCTCAACGACCCGGCCATGGAAAACTACGAGGCCTTCCAGGCCGCCCACAAGGGCGACCCGATCGCCGACAATCTGCCCGTCGCCATGGGCAACATGCTGCTCGCCCAAAACAAGCCCGCGGAGGCGGTCAAATTTTTCGACGAGTCGCTCGAGATTTACCCGGAGGGCCGGTTTGCGGGGCTTTCTGTGGTGAGCAAGGCGTCGGCCGAGGCCCGTTTGGGGCAGTATGATTCGGCCGAACAGACGTTCCGGGATTTTCTTGCCAAGAACCCGCCGCCCGCGGTCGGGGTGGTGGCGCAGGCGGGGCTGGCGGGAGTTTTGAGGGACACCGCCAAGTGGCCCGGGGCAATCGAGGAGTACACGAAGTTGGTCGCGGAGTTTCCGGGCACGCCGCAGGCGGTCGAGGCGGGCTACTGGATCGGGATTGCCACCCAGCAGACCGGCGACAACCAGACGGCGGCGGAGCTTTTGGAGGCCTTTTCCAGCGAACACCCGGACCATCCGCTGGCACCGCTGGCCCTTTACGCAAGAGGCACGGCCCTCATCGCCCTGAACCAAAAGAAGGAGGCCATGGAGGTGATGGCAGAACTGGCGGAGAAATTCCCCGACAGCCAACCGGCGCCGTTCACGTATTTCATGCGGGCGCAGTACAGCGGAGCCGAGGGGCGGCCGGAGGAGGTCATCGCCCTCATGATGGCGTTCATCGAGAAATACCCGCAGGACGACAAGGTGTTTCTGGCGCACGAAACGATGGCCCAGACGCACATCAATGCGGGCCGCCGCGAGGAGGCCCTTGCAACCTACCGCGAGTTCGCCACCACCTACGCGCAATCCCCGGAGGCCGCCACCGCCCTCCAGAAATCGGCGGATCTCCAGCGCGCCGCCGCCGAGGCCCTCGGGCGCTACATGGCTCTCAACGACGACGAGCGCGCCATGTGGAAAACCAACATCGAGGCCAGTGTCGCCACCGCCGAGGAAGTCATCCGCGCCTATCCCGACAGCCCCCAGGTGGCCCCCACCCTGCGCACGCTGCTCCAAAACCAGCGCCTCCTCGTCGGCGCCGAAATGAAAACATCCGAAGAGCTGGAGACCTATTTCCAGAGCCTTGCCGACGAGGCCGCCAACCCGGCCACCAAAAGCAAAATCCTCTTCACCCTCGCCGGCTATGTGGCCGAATCGGACGCGCCCCGCGCCATGGAAATCATGCAAAAGGCCTTCGACCCGGCGATCGTGTACTCGCCGCAGGATTTGGACGCCTATGGCATGGCGCTCCTCGATCAAAACAAATTGGAGGATGCGGCAGCCGTCTTCGACAAACTGGCCAATGATTACCCGGTTCCGTCGGGGGTCGCGGCAACCGCCGCCCCGGCCCTCGTCCAGCAGGCGCAGGCCATGGCGCTTTTCGGCAAGGCCGGCATCCTTCAGAGCCAAGGGCAGACCACCGAAGCCGCCAAGCTCTTCGAACAACTCAAAAGCCTCTACCCGTGGTCTCCCAAAGTCCTCGAAGCCGATTACGGCATCGCCCTGTCCCTGCGCGAGAAGGGATCATACGACGAGGCCCTCGGCGCGCTCGGTGCCGTCATCCGCGCCCCCACCGCCACCGCCGAACTGCGCGCAAACAGCATGCTCCTCTTCGGCGACATCATGGCCGATCAAATGAAGGCCGCCGCCAACCCGGAGGAAAAATCGAAGTTCCGTGACGGTGCCATCGACAATTACATCAAAATCGCCCAGTTCTACGGCGGGGTTCCCACAGCCGCCGCCAAGGGGCTCTGGCTCGGAGCCCGGCTCATCGAGGAGCAGGCCGCCGCCTCCGCCGATCCCAAGTTCCGCACCCAGCAGCTCAACCGCGCCAAACTCTTCTACGAACAACTCGCCGCCGACTACCCGAACAGCGAATTCGCCCCCAAGGCAAAGGAACGCGCCGCGGCCCTCGCCAAATAGCCCGGCCCCCGCGCGGGGATGCACATCAGGCAGCCCAGATTTTCTGGATGACGAGAAAAAGAAATGCGGTCGAGCACCCGTACATGAGGATGCCATTGGTGGCCATCACGGGGCCGAGGCGCTGCCACGGGCGTTTGAGAACAAGGTCGCCGTAGCCAAGTGCCGTGAGGGACGTGCCGGAAAAGTAAACCGCCTCCGCGAAATTGCCAAACTGGCCGAGGCGGCGGAAAAACGCCCCCCAGGCAACCGCTTCGGCCATGTGGGTCACAAAGAGGACGGTGAAGGCAATGAAGACGACCAGGGGGTCGGCGAGCCTGTGGCCGAGCAGACGGGAAATGTCCGCCTGCACGTCAATGAGGGCTTTGCCGGTTTCCATGAGGACAAACGCGTGGAAGGCAAAAAGCCCCGCTGCGAGCAGCATCGACGCCAAGTACACGGCCCGGATTTTGTGTTTCTCGCGCAAGGGCTCAGTCTCCGAGCAGGGCGCGCATTTCCTGCACGGCCCGGCCGAGGCCGGTCATGACCGCCCGCGCGACGATCGCATGCCCGATGTTGAGTTCCACCAAATGGGGGAGATGAACAACCGGGCGCACGTTGGCGTAGTTGAGGCCGTGGCCGGCATTGACACTCAGACCGAGGGCATGGGCGTCCCGCGCGGCGCGTTCGAGACGCCCGAGCTCGGATTGGATGGCCGATCCGGCGGCATTGGCATAGGCGCCTGTATGCAACTCGATGAATCCGGCTTCGAGGGCGGCGGCGGCCTCGACCTGGGCGGGGTCGGGATCAATAAAGAGACTGACCCTCACTCCGGCGTCGCGCAACCGGGCGACCGTCGGGCGCAGCTCCCCCATGCGCCCCGCGCAATCGAGCCCCCCTTCGGTTGTCACCTCCCGGCGGTTCTCGGGCACAAGGCACACATCGTTTGGAGCCAAGCGCAGCGCGATCGCCAGTATCTCCTCCGTGTTGCCCATCTCGAGATTCAACTTGGTTGTGACCGCACGCCGGATCGCAAACAGATCGGCGTCCTGCATGTGCCGTCGGTCTTCGCGCAGGTGGGCGGTGATTCCATCGGCGCCCGCGCGCTCCGCCTCGATGACCGCGTCGAGGGGCGAGGGGGCGGCATTGGGGGATGCGGGGTCGTCTCTGTAGCGCGCCTGGCGCAGGGTCGCCACATGGTCGATGTTGACCCCGAGCAGAATCCGCGATGGGGGGGCGGGCGTCATGGCGCGGACGCAGGCCGCCTCAAGGAGGCGCTCTCCTGCGATTTTGGAAGTTCTCTCTCCATGGGCTTCTTCAAGCACGCCGGGCGCGCAACGTCCATCGCAATCTGCGGTTCCTTAACCCGGATAAATCACAAACTTCGTCGCGAGACGCCGCGCGAGGCTGGCTGGGACAAGGCGGGCGAAGGAATCGGGGGAGGGCTGTATGAGTGCATACT
>CAZGNH010000196.1:0-6380 GCA_964527025.1 uncultured Chthoniobacterales bacterium
AGTATGCACTCATACAGCCCTCCCCCGATTCCGCGCCCGCCTTGTCCCAGCCAGCCTCGCGCGGCGTCTCGCGACGAAGTTTGTGAGAGATGCGGGCTAGTTTTCGGGTTTGCCGGGGCTTCCACGGTCGATCGGGATGCTCGAAAAATCGAAGTCTTTTGCGCTTCCGGGGATATAGTGGAAGACGTGGCGGGACATGATGGGTTCGTTGCCGTGCATGATCCCGGGGCTTTCGAAAAATCCGGACTCTTTGAGGAAGGCGTATTTGTGGGCGTGTTCGATGACGACCGTCGCAAGGTAGCCGAGATTGATCGAGAGGGGTTTGTTTTCGGCGTCGGCGCGGCGGATGATTTCTTCGAGGCCTTTGCGTCCGCGGATCCACTGGATATTCGGGTCGTAGGGGTCGGGGCGGCCGAAGAAGGTGGCGGTGAGGATGGTTTTTTGGACGGGGTCGTGGGGGTCGAGGACGGGGCGGGAGGCGAGAACCGATTCGCGGTTTGGCTGCATGGATTTTGTGCGGAGGACTTCACGTTTCGGGGATGTCCAGATGGTGAAGGCTGCGAGCACAGCGACGAGGAAGAGGAGGGCGGCGGTCTTGGATGCGCGGGAGCGTGCGACCTCCAGTGGTGCGGTGAGTCCGATGGAGACGAGGGCAATCGCGCCCGGAAGGGCAAAAATGACATACCATTCAAAGAGGTGGCCGTCGCGCATCCGTGCCTCGGCGATGCACAGGGCCGCGGGCAGGAGCATGGGGAGCGCCAGCAACCCATGGCCTTTGCCGGCAAGCCTCCAAATGCCCACGGCAAGGGCGCCCGCCGCGAGAAGTCCGGCCAGCGCCATGAGTCCGGGGTGGTGGACGGCCCATCCCCACAGCTCGAAGTAGGGGGAGTCGGGCACACGCGCGTGGGTCCATGGCGAGCCTGAAACCATGTAAGCGAGGAAATTTTGCATCCAGAGCAGATCGACCTGTCCGAGGGAGTAGGTGGAGTCGACGTAGCGCAGGAACTGGGGGATGCACGGGAGCATGACCTGCAAATAGAGCATCGCGGCCAGCACATTGGCCGCCAGCCACCGCCATGTCTGTGACCCCGCGGCCCCCGGCTGGTCTTTCCACCGCAGCCAGATGCTTGGAAGCACGACGGCATTGAGCACCACCAGCACAAAGATGGTCGTCGGGTAGAACCACAGCATGAGGAAGGATCCCGCGCCGTAGGCCGACCACCACCGCCACCTGCCATTTTCGAGCAACCGCAGGCAGCAGTAGAAAAGAAGCAGCAGGAGCAGGATTACAAAGGCGTAGGATCGGCCCTCGGTTGTGTAACGCACCATCCACGGGTGCAGCGCGGCAAGCACCGCCGCGACGGCTCCGGCTGCCGGAAAGCCGGCCCGCGCAAGGAACAGGGCCATGGCCGGGATTGCGAGGAGGCCGGCGATCAGAACGGGGATCCGCAGGACAGTTTCATTGAATTGGAGGCCGGTCGGACGGGCAATCGTGCGCCACGTGTCGTTGAAAATACGGCTGAGAACACTCAGGGGAACATGGTTGGGTTTCTTGAAATAGAAGACAGTCTCCTGCCACTTTGCTTCCTTGAGCACCGGCGATCCATCCCCGGAGATTTTATAGTCGCCGAGGATGGCATGGCGCACGGGATACCCCTCGTCGTGCCAGAGGCTTTGCCCGAGGCGCGGCAGAGCCATCCAAAGGGCGAGGGCCATGGAGGCGGCCACGACCGCCCACATCCACCGGGGTGTCGGGGGGGCGGAGACCCGGCGGGCGGAAAACGGAGCCGCCCACCAGCGGGCTGTCACCGCAAGGAATCCGCAAACCAGAAGGTTGATGAGCGCCGCCCACCACGCCCAAACGGTCACGAAGTCCCCCACCCGCGGATTCCTGCCTTCGGGAACTTCCACCTCCCATGGCTTCCCTCCAAAGACAAGGTAGACCGCCAACGCCACCGCCAAGGCAGCCAGAAACAGATGTGCGCGGGGAACCGGACCCATCGCGGCAAAGTGCCGCACAAGGGGCCGCTCCGCAATGACATCCCACCGAATCATTGTGGCGGTTCTTTCTCGGTGGGTTCGCGGCCGGTTGAGTCGTAATGGCCTGCGTGGTGGAGGCCTGCATAGATCCCGCGGGCGGCGAGGAGCCCGGGGCCGGTGCCGGTTTCGGCGATCCGGCCATGGTCGAGGACAACGATGCGTCCCAGGTCGTGGACGGTTGCGAGGCGGTGGGTGATCAGCAGGGTGGTGCGTCCGCGCATGAGAGAGCGGATGGTTTCCATGACGGCGTTTTCTGTGCCGGGATCCAGGGCGCTTGTGGGTTCGTCGAGGAGGAGGATGGGGGCGTTTTTCAGGAAGGCGCGGGCGATGCCGATGCGCTGGCGCTGGCCGACACTAAGGTGCGAGCCGCGCTCACCGACCGGCGAGTCGTAGCCTGCGGGCATGGCGCGGATGAAGTCGTCGGCCTGCGCCCTCTGCGCGGCCTCGACGATTTCCTCGAAGGTGGCGCCGGCACGCCCGTAGGAAATATTTTCCCGGATGGTCGTCGAAAACAGGACGGTGTCCTGGAGAACCATGCCGATCTGTGCGCGGAGGGATTTTTTGGTGAGGTGGCGGAGGTCGTGGCCGCCGAGGGTCACACGTCCCGATGTCGGATCGTAAAAGCGGGGGACAAGGCTCATGAGGGTGCTTTTGCCCGCGCCGGTGCCCCCGACGAAGGCGACGATCGAGCCGGGCGTGATTTCCAGATCGATGGCTTCGAGGATCGGCCGGTCCGTGGAGTATCCGAAGCCGACGTTTTCGAACCGCAGGGTGCCGTCGCCGCGTTCGAGGCGGATCGCGTCGGGGGCTTCGGGCACGTCGTTCTGCCTGTCGAGCACTTCGAAGCACCGCGTCGCGCCCGCGGCGGCTCCTTCAAGCGCCCATGCCGTGTAACTGAGCTGCTCGAGCGGTTGGTAAAGCATTTGGAGGTAAGCGGCGAAGACGAGCAGGTCGCCGAGCGTGAACGGGGTTGTGAGGACCTGGTTCGACCCCACGTAATACATCACGGCCATTCCGACCGCCATGAGAGTTCCAATCACCAGAGAGCTGACCACCGAGGTCATGTTCAGGCGCATGTTTGCGGCGAGGCTGCCCGAGGCCCGCTTGCGGAACTGGCGCACCTCGTGGCCCTCGCGGCCGAAGGCATGCACCATCCGGATCTGCGCGAGGCCCTCCTGCGCAACAGCCAGCAGGTCGCTCTCGCGCTCCTGAATCGCCGTCGATTGGCGCCGCACCCTCTCGGCATAAAACCGCACGGACCATGCGACGAACGGCAGGACGGCGAGCGAGGCCAGCGCAAGTTGCCAGTTCATTGCCAGCATGATCGTGAAGGTCGAAACAAGAGTGACCAGCGATCCGAGCACGCTGGCAAAGCCGCGGTTGTAAAGGGTCTGGATGCTCTGTGAATCGTAGGCGACCCGGAACGTCGAGTCCGACGAGAGCCTCGCATCGTGGAATTTCAGAGGCAGTGCCTGCAGGGCCGCATACAAATCGGTCCGCAAGCGCAGAAGCGCCTCGAGCCCCACCCGGATAAAAAAGAAATTTGCCGCCATGTTCACCACCCCCCACAGGAGGCTGATCCCCACCAGAGACAGGCAAAGCCACAAGACAACCATCGAGGGAGGCTGGTCGCCGAACCACCGGAGGACAAAGGCACGGGCCTCCGCCGTGCCCGACCCCTCATCGATCGGCAGGACGCCGTCGACAATGAACTTGAACGGCCACGGGCGCAGGAGGCTCAGGCCGATGGCCAGCAGGGTCAGGACCGTGCCCGCGAGGGTGGGCGCCCAATACGGACGGATATAAGCCAGAGCTCGTGCGTAAACCGACACCCGTTCGGTATAGCGCGGGCCGGGCCTGCGCTCCAGCGAAGATTACCGTCGGCGGGGAGGTCCCGCTTTTTCGAGAATGGGCGCGATGGTGGGATCGGCCTGGAGCATGGCCTCGCGCATGGTGTCTGCGTATTCCTTGCCGGCCTGCGCGCGTTCCTCCTTGGTGGAGGCCGCGTCGCGCTTTTCGGCGGCGGCCTGCACCGAGGGAGCCTGGGAAGCGATGTCACGCGCCGCCTTGAGGCGCTGCTGTTCTCCCTCGGAGAGTTGTGCACCGCCCCCGCCCGGGCCGCGGCCCTTTTCCTTGATGAGGTCTTTGAGGCCCGGGTCGATTTCGATCATTTTGGCCCGCATGGCTTCGAAAAATTCGCGGTTGGTGGCTTCGGCCCGGTCACGGAGGTCTTTGATCGCGGGATCTTCGAGGGCTTTTTTACGGGCGGCCTCGAAGCGGGCGCGGTCTTCCGGGGAAAGGCGCTCGGCGATGCGTTCGCGGATTTTTTCGCGCATGCCTTCACGGGCTTTGGCGGCCCATGGGGGAGGGGGTCCCGGTTTGTGCTGCGGGCCGGGGGAATCCTCCTGTGCGGCTGCGGGCAGAATGATGCCAACGCAAAGCGCGGCTGCGAAAAGGGGAGTTCGGATTGTGATCATGCGGGATGGAACACCCCGCCTGCAAAAAAGTTTCAGAGCCCCCCACCGTTCCCCGCACAACGGGCACCATCTGATCACGTGCGCCGCATGGCTGTGTCGTGGAGAAACTTCGCGTCGTCGGGCTGCGGGTAATCGAGGGTGAAGTGCAGGCCGCGGCTTTCCTTCCGGTTCAGCGCGCAATCCACAATCAAGGAAGCAGCCGTCACCAGATTGCGCAGCTCGAGGAGATCGCGGGAAATCTTGAAATTCCAATAAAACTCCTGGATTTCGGCATGGAGGTTGCGGAGGCGGGCGGCGGCGCGCTGGAGGCGTTTGTCGGTGCGGACGATGCCGACGTAGTCCCACATGAGGCGGCGGATTTCGTCCCAGTTGTGATAGATGACGACAAGTTCGTCGACATCCTGGACTTCACCGGGGCGCCACTCGGGAAGGGCGAAATTTTCGCGCGGGCGGCGGTTTTTCGAGGCCTTGAGGAAGGCGCGGTGTGCGAAGACGACACCTTCGAGGAGCGAGTTGCTGGCGAGGCGGTTTGCGCCGTGGAGGCCCGTGCAGGCGACCTCGCCGATCCCGTAGAGTCCGCGCAGGCTGGTTTCGCCGTTGACGTCGGTTTTGACGCCGCCGCACTGGTAGTGGGCGGCGGGCACGACCGGGATGGGGCGTTTGGTGATGTCGATGCCCAATGCGAGGCATTTCTCGTGGATGGTCGGGAAGCGGGAGCGGACAAAGTCGGCGGGTTTGAAGCTGATGTCGAGGTGCACGCATTTGCCGCCGGTGCGCTTCATTTGGGCGTCGATGGCGCGTGCGACGATATCGCGGGGGGCCAGTTCGCGCAGGGGGTGGTGGTCCTCCATGAAGCGGCGTCCGCTGTCGTCGAGGAGGATGCCGCCTTCGCCGCGGACGGCTTCGCTGATGAGGAACGAGCGGACCTCCGGATGGTAGAGGCAGGTGGGGTGGAACTGGATGAATTCCATGTTGGCGATGGTGGCGCCCGCGCGCCATGCCATGGCCACCCCGTCGCCGGTGGCGATGTCCGGGTTGGTGGTATAGAGATACACCTTGCCGCAACCGCCGGTGGCCAGCACGTTCACGTCGCTGCGCAGGGTCCCGACTTCCCCGCTGGCGCAATCCAGCACATACACCCCCACGCAGCTGTTCTGCATGGCATAGCCGAGCTTGCCCGTCGTGAGGAAATCGACCGCCATGTGGTTCTCCATCACCTCGATGTCCGGGTGCTCGAATACCTGCGCGACGAGGGCGCGCTCGATCTCCTGGCCGGTGGCGTCGTGGGAGTGGAGGACGCGACGTTTCGAGTGGCCGCCCTCGCGCCCGAGGTCCAGTTCTGTCGATCCGTGGTCGTTGACCCGGTGGTCGAAGCGCACGCCCATTGCCATGAGTTCGGCAATGCGGGCGGGGCCGTCGGAGATCACGCTGCGGACGACGGTCTCGTCACACAGGCCCGCGCCGGCAACCAGCGTGTCACGCACATGCAGATCGACACTGTCTTCTTCGCTGACCACACACGCCACGCCCCCCTGTGCCCACGCCGTGTTCGAATCCGCAAGTGCGCGCTTGGTGACCAGCGCGACACTGCCCCCTTCCGCGGCCCGCAGGGCATACGAGAGACCCGCGATGCCGCTTCCAATGACGATGGTGTCGAACTCTTTCAACGGGATGCTTTGTGTTCCGTTCCGCGGGGCAGGGGGATGTTGTCAATGAGGCGCGTGCGTCCGAGAAAGACGGCGGCGAGGAGCCGTGCGGGGCGGCCGGGCTGCGGGGAATCAAGCGTTGCGGCATCCGCGGCCCCGACGTAGTCGACACGGGCGCCCGGGATGGCGGCAATCGCGCGGCGGGCGCGGGTGGCGG
>CAZGNH010000197.1:0-3207 GCA_964527025.1 uncultured Chthoniobacterales bacterium
GGGTTGTCGGGGTGCAGGGTGGGGCCGGGGCTGTCGGGTGCCTCGAAGCCCGGCAGGCAGTAGGGGGTTGCCCCACCGAGTTTGCGGAGGCGCCCGCCCTCGACAAAGCCTTCGGGCCGTCCCTCGAGAAGCCGGGCGAGGCGCTGCCTCCAGAGGGCAAGACGATCTCCCGCCCCGTCCGAAGACGAGAGGTCGTGGCATTCGCGCGGATCGTCACGGAGGTCGAAAAACTGCTCGGTGCCGAAGCCCGGCCACCAGATGTATTTCTCCTTGCCGTCGGTCAGGTAATGCATCCCGCTGCCGAGACCGGCAACCCGTGAAATTTCCCCATGGATGAATTCCCGCGCGAGGGGCTCCCCGCGCAAAACCGGCAGCAACGAACACCCATCAACCTCCTCGGGAACGGGAATGCCCGCGGCATCGAGCACTGTCGGCATCAGATCCATCAACTCGACCGGGGCATCGACGACCTGCCCGCCGGAAATTCCGGCTCCGCTTGGGAAGCGCATGACAAGCGGGATGCGGGCCGAGGGCTCGTAGGGCAGGCATTTGCCGAAGAACTGGTGGTCGCCGAGCATTTCGCCATGGTCGGAGGTGAAGATCACGAGGGTGTCGGGGGGCAGCACCTGCAGGAGGCGCTGGATTTGATCGTCAATGTGGGAAATCGACGCGAAGTAGGCGGCACGAAGCTGTCGGAGGAAATCGGGACGCAGGCACAGGCGGGAGGAGCCGGCCATGTTGGTGGGGAAGCCGGTGCGCGGTGTGTCGTAGAGGCATGACCAGGCGGCTTCGACGGGTTCCGGGATTTCGGCGGCGAGGGCGCGGTTGTAGTAGAATTCCGGCGGGGTGCACGGGGGGTGGGGGTGAAAGATACCGACGTTGAGAAAAAACGGGCGCGTGGGGTCTCGGCGCTCGAGAAAATCCATGGCTTTCGAGATGCACCAATTGGTGGGGTGGGTCTCTTCGGGCAGGTGCCACGGACGCACATGCCAGGAATTGCCGGGGATGCCGTGGGCCTGCGCGAGGTCATCGAGAAAAATGCCGCGCCGTGCGAGATCGCGGGAGTGGTCATTGACGGCGAGGTTGGCCTGCGAGGGGGGGCCGTCGGCCAGATCCATGCTGTGAAATCCGTGGAGGCGGCGCACGGGCCACAGGTGCAGTTTCCCGGCGAGGTGGCAATGGTAGCCATTTTGTGAAAGCACCCCGGGCAGGGTCGGCCCCCGAAGCCATGTATCGTAATTGAAAACGACCCCCTGCCGGGCGGGTCGCCGCCCCGTCATCCATGTCCGGCGCGCCGCAATGCAGATCGGGCAGGCGGAATGGGCCGCTGTGAATCGGGAGCCCTGTGCGGCCAGTGCGTCAATGGCCGGGGTCTGGACGCCGGGATGCCCCTCGCAGCTCAGGCAGTCCGCGCGCTGCTGGTCGGTCATGATGAGGACGATGTTCACGGGCTTTGGGATCGGCTTGGTCTGCCGCCGATGGCGGGCACGCCCCTATTCCTCCATGGTGATGGCGATGGCGTCAATGAGGAAAACGATGCGCGGCTCTTTGCCCTTGTCTGTTGCAAGGCCGCGCGGCTCCCGGATGCGCAAATCGATGGTGTGTTCACCGTTTCCGAGGGTGACGGGCTCTTGGGGCATCCACTCAAGGTCCGGGTGGTCTCCGGAATCCAATCCGGCACCGGGCCACCGGGTGGTGCTCTTTTCTCTCGAGACCTGCTGCCACGGGCCGCCGTTGATGCGGTATTCGATGGGGGATGTCCAAAAATCTTCGCCGGGCGCGCCGGCCGGCGAACCGGCAATCCACGGACGGTAGGTTGCATTGCTCACCAGGTAGAATCCATAGCGCGCATAAAACCCGCCCTCGGGCATGCCTCGCAGAAAAGTGCGCGCCCGCCACCCTTTGCCCGAATACAACCCCGGCTTGTGGTCAATTTCGCCGCCGCGCTGCTCGAAGGCATCTTCGGCCTCGATAAAGTATGTGGTGCCACGCGGCTGCGGAGGAACCTTGCCGCGTTCCACAGGCCGGACAACCTCCGCGAGGGATGCCTGCCCGAGCGCATCGGCCAGAGCCGCGCCATCCATGGCCGCGTCGGCAACCAGATACCTCGGGGCATCGTCAACATCCATGACCAGCGACCCGCTTCCGTCGGGCTGCCACGCGAGGCTCCCGCCGACCATGTCGAACCACCGGCCCGAGGAAACCGGGTTGTCGGCGGAAATTTTCAGACGTCCCGAGAGCCCCTTCAGGCCCCGGCACAAAACAGCCACCGGCCCTTCCTTTCCGTCGAAGATGTAGGCGCGGACCGCATCCTCCTCGAGGCGGACTTCCCGGACAAAGCGGCGGTCCCGCAGGAGGCGGGTCATTTGTGCATAGGCGGCGTAGCCAGGACGGGGCATGCCGTCGTGGCGGAGGAGTCCGGCGGCGTTGTTTCTTCCCGGGATGCCTTGGTTGTCGAAGGGCAGGAAGTAATAGAAGCGTTCCACGCCCATCGAGAGCCCCACAAGGTGAAGGCGCACCATGTGCTTGGCGGCATCAACCTCGGAAATGCGCAGGGGAGGAAAGCCCGCAACCTCAAGATCGAGGTGGGGATCGTCTTCGGCGGCGATGGAGCCGCCCCCGAACTCCGTGAAGTAAAGCGGGATGTCTTCGGCCCCGTGTTCACGCATGATTTGCTGGATATCCCCGATGTAGGTGGCGAGGAATTCCTCGGGCTCCACGGCCCCGAAACCGTAGTAGTGGAATGAGAGGACGTCCATGCAACCTGCCAAACCTTCTTTCATGCACGGCCCGAGCAGGTTGTGGATCGAGTTGATGTCGTAAACCACATTGTGAACGACATCGATCGAGGGATCGGCGTCCTTGATGCCCTTGTAAAATGTGCGGAAGTAATCCATGAAGGCGCTCACATCGCCGTCGGGCATCGGAATGTATGTATAGACTTCATTTTGGGACTCGACATCATTGATCCAGTCTTTGTTTTGGGCGACCCACTGGCCGAGCATGGTGTGGAGTTCCTCGGGGGACCGTGAGCCGTCACGGAGGGCCTTGTGGAAGACCCGTTTGGCGACGCCCTCAATCCAAAGCGGCGCGGTATTGACGCCGATAAGGGCGTGGAGGTTGCGTGGCATGAGAGTGTGGCGGGCCGTGCGGGAGGATGTCCATTCCGACCGCGGGGACGGGCCTTCCGTGGGGGGGGGCGTGCGC
>CAZGNH010000198.1:0-3220 GCA_964527025.1 uncultured Chthoniobacterales bacterium
CGATCGCGCTTTCGAGGGCAAGCACCCATGGACGGGCCGTGCGGCGCAGGACTCCTTCCATCCGCTGCCGGTAATACCAACGCGCAACGGCAGGTGCTCCTGCCTCGATGGAAAGCCCCGTCACATGGCTGTCCGCCCGCCCGCCAAGACGGTGGGCGACGCCGGCAAGGACGCGGTTCCAGCGCGATGACGCAGGGCCGGTCACGAGGGAGGCTCCGGCGGCGCGGCACAGGGCGGTGGCGGCGGCGGCGTCGGTTGCATAGCGGGCGGGGGCGAATTCCGGTCCGGCAACCGCAAGAAATTTCCAAGCGCCGCAGGAGGCGATGCTGTCTGCCGCGGCCTGCGGGTCGGCCCCCCAGAGGCCTGCGCAGAAAGAGGTCCCGAGTTTGCCGGCCAATTCTGCGGTGGCGGCAAGCGCCTCGAGTGTGTTCTTCGGGAGCGGGCAGGAGGCTTCGGTTGGTGTGAGGAAGAGGATGGTTTCCATGGGAGTTACTTGTTGGTGATCCATGCGACGATTTCGGCGGCGATTGCCTCCGGCGGGAGATCTTTGACGATTTTGGTGTCGCGCGACTGCTTGGGGAGAGAGACCGAGAGGAATTCGACCCCTTCTGCGCCGACCTTGGCGGGTTTGGCCTTTTGGAGGGCGGGCATGATGGTGCGCATGTTGGCCATGCCGACCTGGGGGTTGTTGCGTGGTTCGGGAAGGTTGCCGGTGGCCCACCCGAGGAGTGCCGGCGGGCCTTCGCAAACCGTCACCTGGTGACTGCCTCCTTCGACGCGTTCAAGGATTTTGAGGGATCCGTCGGGCTGGGTTTCGATGGCGTCAACCCCTTGGAATTGGTCGCCGATTTCGAGGATTTCGCCGAGGATTTGCATGGTGGCTCCGGCTCCGCGCGAGGCGGACTCCCACCCCCCGAAGACAAGCAGGCGGGATGGGTCGAGGCCGGGGATTGTGCGGATGGCATCGGCCAGCACGGCGGCGGTTTCGGCGGCGTCGGTGAAACCGCCTGCGGGGCCATCGAGAGCGACCAGTTCGAAGGGGACCTTTTGGGCGAGCGTCATCATGACCTGTTGGAGTTTGGCCTTTGGTCCCAGCGAGACGAGCCAGACCTTGCTGCCCGGGTTGTTTGCGGCGAGGTTGGCCGCCTCGAACAGGGCGTGCCCCGCCCATGGATCCATCCATGCGGGCAGCATCATTTCATTTTTGATAGCCGGGCCCGACGGACCGGAGAACGGTTCGAGGGTCTGGAGCGGATCGGGAACGATACTCCCGCAAACAACGATTTGGTATTCTTCAGCCATGGTTTTTGAAAGACGGCATCCTAGCGCAATTTTTCGCGATGCCCAGACCCGAGAACGGCAACCTGCGCATTAATTTTCGGCGGAGTGGAGGCCTCCTGCGCCGGCGCGGAAGGCGATGAGGCCGCCTTCGGGATCGGTTGGGTTGGCGGTTGCGCAGTTCCAGAGGCATGCGCCGCAATGGACGCACTTCTCACGGTCGAAGGCAGGCAGGCCGTCCTCGCCGGGATAAATCGCCTGTCCCGAGCACATCTCGATACAAATCCGGGTGCCGCACGAGGCGCAATCATCCGGGTAGAGGAACGCGACGTGGTCGGCATAGCCTGCGGGGGCCTGCACCTTGCCCCCGAGCAGGAGGGCATCCTGGTGGGAAACAAGCAGCTCGCCGTCAAAGGGGATGGCGGGCCACCCCGCGCGCTCCATGAGAGCCGCATGAAGCGGGGCGGCCTTCGCGTCGCACGCGGCACGGATGCGGGCGATTTCTTCGGGGGAAATTTTCCCGCGGTAATACGCTTCGAGGCTTGGGATGCGCCGGTGCGGGGGGACGGATTTTCCGGGCATGGCAAGGAGCCCTTTGGTGAGGCCCGCGATCATCATGCCGACCATGCCGGGGATGATGCCGCGGTGGAATCCATCGCGGGCGCGTTCGGCAATGCGCGCCTCTTTTTCAACCCAGCTCTCCCTGCGCCGCCGCACATAGGCGGCCTCGAGGTTTTCCGCGGTGAAGGGCTGTTTGCGTTCGAGGAGTTCGAGGACTCCCTTGGCAAGGAGCACTCCGGTTGTCCATGCCTCGTCCACGCCGGAATTGGTGAGGACGTTGGTGCTGCCGCTGCCTTCGCCGATGCGGGCGAATCCGTTGCCGGCGAGGCGGGGTTCCCCGCGGCGTCCGGATTCCTGGAGGGATTTGGCGCCCCAGGAGCGGAGTTTGCCGCCTTGGACGTGGCGCCAGATGGCGGGGTGGAGCATCCAGTGTTGGAGGTAGCGGTAGGCGGTGCGGGCGGGGCTGTCGAACCACGAGGGGACGAAGATGCCCATCGAGGCGATGCGGTCCGGGTGCACGTAGAAGAAGCCGAAGATTTCCGGTTCGGGGAACCCGAGGGTGTGGATGACCGTACCGGGTTCGAGGGTGCAGGTTTCCGGCAGATCGACGACAAACTTCATGCCAAGGGCCCAGTCGCGCATGTGGTGACTCTCGGGAATGCCAAAGGCCGCATCAAGCTGCCGCCCGACCGGGCCGAACGGCCCGTCGGCGACGACCGTCAAAGCCGCCCGCACGTCCATGCCGGGCATGAAGCCATCGGAGGGGTTCCCGTGCCGGTCAACCCCCTGGTCCACAAGGCGGATGCCCGCCACGGCCTCCTCCTCGATGATTGCCTCCCCAACCGGACTGCCCGGCCAGATTTGCACCGCCCCGGTGCCCATCACCTGCTGCGCAACCCATTGGTTGAACTGCCCGATTGAGCAAACCAGTCCCCCGTGCTTCTCCAAAAAGGGCGGAGTCCACGGCAGCTCGAACGCATGGTCGCGCACGCCGAGAGCAGGCCCGAGCGCGCGGATCGCCAAATCGGCCGTCCGCATCAAAAGAGGGCGGCGGCTGGCTCCCACCGGATCGAGCAAGTAGAGGATTTTTTCGGAGGAGACGGGTGCCGCCATCGGGATCTGGGCGGGATCGAGATCCGGAAAACTTTCGCGGAGGCCGCGGGCGCGGGTGACGACGCCCGAGACGCCGAACCCGGGGTCATCGGCCCGTTCGTAGCACATCACCTGGAGGGGCAGGCCGGGGGAGGAGGGGCTTTCGATGGCGGTGGATCCGTCGGTGTTGAGGATGCCGCGGCCGAGGGTTGTGAGGAACCCGCCTGCTGCCGGGCCGAAGCCGACACAGACGATGTCGGCGTCCATGCGGGGACGCTCCGTGTTTTCC
>CAZGNH010000199.1:0-3579 GCA_964527025.1 uncultured Chthoniobacterales bacterium
CGCCGGACGGTCCCCCGCCTCCGCCACCGCATGCGGACGATCATAATACCCCTTCACATACTTGAGCCCCGGCCACCGCAGCAGCGGACCAACCGTCCCCGCCACAAATCGCGGATGCATGTTCCGCACATCCCCGTCCACAAAACACAACACATCCCCGCGCAACCGCGCCACCGCCTTCCAAATGTTCTCCCCCTTGCCCCGCGCCTCCCCCTCGCCGGGCAAAATCTCCGACGCCATATACACGTCCGCCCCGCATGCCCGCGCCACTTCCCGCGTGCGGTCCGTCGAACCCGAATCCACCACCGCCACCTCGTCCAACAACCCCACCGCCTCCATCAGCTCCCGCCGCAACACCCCCACCACATCCCCCACCGTGTCCTCCTCGTTGAACGTCGGAATACACAACGACACCACCAACCCCAGCTCCCGCTTCCTCGCCGCCAACCCCTCGAAATCCCCGAACTCGCTGTGATGAAAGGTCTTCACCCCGCAAAAAAACCACACCTTGCACTTCCCATAAAACGCATTTATATATTCAAATATGTTGATTCGTTTATTTCAAGCCATGGGGGATGCGGATAACGAAATTGTAGGGGGCGTGTGCCATGGGCGCACGGAGAATCCGTGATTGAGGCGGAGCTGAGGCGCCTGCTTGAGAGCAGGATTGTGTTTTTGGACGGGGCGATGGGGACGATGATCCAGCAGTGTCGTTTTGACGAGGCGGGGTACCGGGGGGAGCGGTTCAAGGACTGGGCGTCGGACGTGAAGGGCAACAACGATTTGCTTGCATTGAGCCAGCCCGAAGCGATCCGTGGGATTCATGCGGCCTACATCGGCGGGGGCGCGGACATCATCGAGACGAACACGTTCAGTGCGACGACGATTGCGATGGCGGACTACGGGATGGAGGCGCTGGTGCCGGAGATCAACCGTGAGGCGGCGCGGTTGGCGCGGGAGGCGGCCGACGCATGCACCGGTCGGCGGGTTTATGTGGCCGGGGCGATCGGGCCCTTGAACCGGACGCTGTCGATTTCGCGCGATGTGAACGACCCCGGGGCGCGGGACGTGACATTCGGGCAGGTGGTGGACGCCTACCGGATGCAGATCGAGAACCTGATTGCCGGAGGCGTGGACCTTTTGTTGGTCGAGACGGTCTTTGACACACTCAATGCGAAAGCGGCGCTTTTTGCGATTGCGGAGATGCGTCCGGGGTTGCCGGTGATGGTGAGCGGCACGATCACGGATTTGTCGGGGCGGACGCTGACGGGGCAGACGCTCGAGGCATTTTTGTGTTCGGTGTCGCATTTTCCATTGTTGTCGGTGGGGTTGAACTGCGCGCTGGGGCCGCGCGAGATGCGTCCGTTCATCGAGGAGTTGTCGGCCATTGCGCCGTTTTTTGTGAGCACGTATCCGAATGCGGGGCTGCCCGATCCTCTGTCGCCGACGGGGTTTCCGGAGACGCCGGAGTCGCTGGCGCCGCAGCTTGCCGAATGGGCGGAGCAGGGGTGGCTGAACATCATCGGGGGATGCTGCGGTACGACGCCCGACCACATCCGCGCCATCCGGGAGGCGGTCGGAGACATGCCCCCGCGCAACATCCCCGGGCGCCCGACGACCCTGCGCCTCAGCGGTCTCGAACCCTTCACCGCACGCCCGGAAATTCCCTTCATCAATGTCGGCGAGCGCACGAATGTGACCGGCTCACCGAAGTTTGCGAAGCTGATTCTTGCGGGGAAGTATGACGAGGCCCTCGGGGTTGCGCGCCAGCAGGTCGAGGCGGGGGCGCAGATCATCGACATCAACATGGACGAAGGGATGCTCGACGGGGTGGCTGCCATGACACGGTTTTTGAATTTGATTGCGGCCGAGCCGGACATTTCGCGGGTTCCGGTGATGCTGGATTCTTCGAAGTGGGAGGTTCTTGAGGCGGGGTTGCGGTGTGTGCAGGGCAAGTGCGTGGTGAATTCGATTTCGCTCAAGGGGGGGGAGGAGGAGTTCCGGCGACAGGCATTGCTGGTGCGCCATTACGGGGCTGCGGCGATCGTGATGGCCTTCGACGAGCGCGGGCAGGCCGACACCTTCGAACGCAAAATCGAAGTGTGCGCACGCGCCTACAGGATCCTCACCGAAGAGGTCGGGTTCCCGCCCGAAGACATCATCTTCGATCCCAACATCCTGACCGTCGCCACCGGGATCGAGGAACACAATGCATATGCCAAGGCGTTTATTGACGCCACCCGCTGGATCAAGGGAAACCTCCCCCACGCCCGCGTCTCCGGCGGCATCAGCAATATCTCGTTCTCCTTCCGCGGCAACAATGCGGTCCGCGAAGCCATGCACGGGGCCTTCCTCTACCATGCCATCCGGGCTGGACTCGACATGGGCATCGTCAATTCGGGCCAGCTCGCCGTTTACGAGGAAATCCCCAAAGACCTCCTCGGGCTCATCGAAGACGTGCTCTTCGACCGGCGTCCGGACGCGACCGAGCGGCTCGTCACCTTCGCCGAATCCATCAAATCCAAAGCCGGCTCCTCGTCCACCCAGGCCGGCCCGGACCTTGCCTGGCGCGAAGCCCCGGTCGAGGAACGCCTCAAACATTCGCTCATCCGCGGCATCACCGACTTCATCGACGAGGACACCGCCGGGGCGCTCGAAAAATACGGCAAGCCGCTGACGGTGATCGAGGGGCCGCTTATGGACGGCATGAAGGTGGTTGGCGACCTCTTCGGGGCGGGCAAGATGTTTTTGCCCCAGGTGGTCAAGAGCGCGCGGGTTATGAAGAAGTCGGTGGCCTTTCTCACGCCCCACCTCGAAGCGGAAAAACAGGCCGCCGGTCCGCAGCGGCGCGCGGTCGGGAAAATCGTCCTTGCGACGGTCAAGGGCGACGTGCACGACATCGGAAAAAACATCGTGGGCGTCGTGCTGGCCTGCAACAACTACGAGATCATCGACATGGGTGTGATGGTCCCCTGCGAGAAAATTCTCGCCGCCGCGCGCGAGCACGACGCCGACATCATCGGCCTCTCGGGGCTTATCACCCCCTCCCTCGACGAAATGATCCATGTGGCCAAAGAGATGACCCGTGAAGGGTTCACGATCCCCCTGCTCATCGGCGGCGCCACCACCAGCAAGGCGCACACCGCCGTGAAAATCCGCAGTCATTACGAGGGCGGGGTCATCCACGTGCTCGATGCCTCCCGCTCGGTCAATGTCGTCAGCTCGCTGCTCAGCGGGGACCGCAAAGCGGAATTCCTTGCGACACTGGACGGGGAATACCGCGCCTTGCGCGAGGAACACGAGGGGCGCATGACCGCCCGGCCTCTCCTCCCGCTGGCCGAAGCCGCCGGCAATGCGCCTGCGTTCGCCTTCGACGACCTCCCGCAGCCTTCCTTCACCGGATTGATGGTGCTCGATGCGTCCCCGGATGCCCCGCCGGTCGCGCCCGGGCGCAGGATGGCCCGCGTCACCCTCGAGGATCTTGTCCCCTACATCGACTGGTCCCCGTTCTTTCATACATGGGAGCTGCGCGGGCGCTATCCGGCCATCTTCGACGACCCGTCGGTTGGTCCCGAGGCG
>CAZGNH010000200.1:0-2325 GCA_964527025.1 uncultured Chthoniobacterales bacterium
AAACCGTAATCGAGCCCAAACGCCTGCACGGGCGGAGCGGATTCGGGGCAAAATGCAACCGCCCCGCCCCTTTGTGGGGAGCGGGGCGATGCGGGAGCAAGAGGCGGACGGTCAGAGCCGGGAGACCAGCAATTCGCGCTGGAAGATGAGCTCCTTCGGCAGGTTGGCGTAAAGTTTGAAGAACAGCTCATCCTGCATGATGAGCTCTTTCTGCCAATCGTCTTTGTCGATGAGTTGGAGCTTCTCCCAGACCTCCGGAGTGATTTCGTCCTTGATGCCGTCCATCTGGATGTCCTCGTAGTTGGGCACCCAGCCGATCGATGTCTCGAGGGCGTGCGCACCGTGGCGGCACCGCTCGACGATCCACTTGAGGACGCGCATGTTTTCTCCAAAGCCCGGCCAGAGCCAGTTGCCCTCCTTGTCCTTGCGGAACCAGTTCACGTGGAAGATCCGCGGGAGGACCTTGACGCGGCGGCGCATGTCGAGCCAGTGGTTGAAGTAGTCGCCCATGTTGTAGCCGATGAAGGGCAGCATGGCCATGGGGTCGCGGCGCACCTGGCCGGCTCCACCGACCGCTGCGGCGGTCATTTCCGAACCGACCGTGGCGCCAATGTAGGTGCCGTGCACCCAGTTGAAGGCTTGAAACACAAGCGGCATGGTGGTTGCGCGCCGTCCGCCGAAGATGATGGCATCGATCGGCACGCCAGCGGGGTCGTCGGCCTCCGGAGCGAGGGCCGGGTTGTTGGCCATGGGCGCGGTGAACCGGCTGTTCGGATGGGCGGCTTTTTTGCCGCTGGCCGGGTCATACGGATTGCCATTCCAGTCGATGAGACCCTCCGGAGGAGGCGTCCCGATGTCCTCCCACCAGACGTCCCCGTCCGGGGTGAGGGCCACGTTGGTGAAAATCGTGTCCTTGCGGCAGCAGGCCAGCGCATTCGGGTTCGAGACCCCGTTGGTGCCCGGCGCCACGCCGAAGTACCCGGATTCCGGATTGATCGCGTAGAGGCGCCCGTCCTTGCCGGGTTTGATCCATGCAATGTCGTCCCCGATGGTCGTGACCTTCCAGCCTTTGAACTCCTTCGGCGGAATGAGCATCGCGAAGTTCGTCTTGCCGCAGGCGCTCGGGAAGGCCGCCGCCACGTAGGTCTTGCGCCCGTCCGGAGACTCCACACACAGGATGAGCATGTGCTCGGCCATCCACCCCTCCTCCCGCGCCATGCACGAGGCAATCCGCAACGCAAAACACTTCTTGCCCAGCAGCGCATTGCCGCCGTAACCGGAACCATAGGACCAAATTTCCCGCGTCTCCGGGAAGTGGACGATGTATTTGTGGTCTTTGTTGCAGGGCCACGGGACGTCCTTCTTCCCGTCACCGAGCGGCGCCCCCACACTGTGCAAACACGGAATGAATTCCCCGTTGCCCAGCGCATCCAGCGCCGCCTGGCCCATGCGGGTCATGATCCGCATGTTCGTCACCACATACGGCGAGTCGGTGATTTCCACCCCGTAGTGGGAAATGTTCGATCCAATCGGGCCCATGCAAAAGGGAATCACATACAGCGTGCGGCCCTTCATCGATCCCTTGAAAAGGCCGGTGAGCGTCTTGCGCATTTCGTCCGGTTGCATCCAGTTGTTGGTCGGACCGGCATCGGCCTGGCGCCGGCTGCAAATGAATGTGCGGTCCTCAACCCGCGCCACATCCCCCGGATCCGAAAAACAAAGGAAGCTATTCGGCTTCTTGTCGGGATTCAGCCGCCGGAAGGTCCCGCTCTGCACCATCAATTCGCACAGACGGTCATACTCCTCCTGCGACCCGTCGCACCACTCCACCGCATCCGGCTCGCACAGAGCCGTCATCTCCTCGACCCATTGAATCAGTTTCTTGTTTTTTGTCGGTGGCGGTGTGGTTTTCATCACCCAATGTATAAGATATTCTTATATTTGCTGGCAAGCAAATTTTTGGGTTAATTTATTTGTAGGAAAATCTTTATATCTATTGATTTACGGATCCAATGCGGAAGGATAGTCATGGAGAAAAGCGGCCGATGAAGCGAATCGATTTGCATCGTCACTTGGAGGGGAGTCTGCGTTTGGGGACGATCGTGGAATTGGGCTTGGAGCATGGGGTTGTGTTGCCCGGTGAGGGTGTTGAGGGGTTGCAGGCACATGTGTGTGTCGGGGGAGTGTGTGGTGGTTTGGTGGCTTTTTTGGAGAAGTTCCGGCTTGGCGCTTCTGTGCTGGCGGACATGGGGGCCTGTTGGCGGGTGGCGCGCGAGGCGGTGGAGGACGCGGCGGAAGAGGGGTTGGATTATCTGGAACTGCGGT
>CAZGNH010000201.1:0-2943 GCA_964527025.1 uncultured Chthoniobacterales bacterium
GACCCAAGAGGGTGAGACACCGGGCAAGAAAGAGCGAGGCATCCGCCGTGGTGCGCGCGTGGATGATGTTCTGGTCTTCCTGCCAGCATGAGCCCCAGAAGGGAGTGTCCCCGCTGGGGTCGGGGTTCTGAGAACCCACGGGCGCGGGGTTTGTGAAATCGCCGTTCGGGGTTCTGGCCCGGCCGGGGTGCCAGCTTGTGCGGAAGAACCCGAATTCCGTCGTAGCACCGCCGACCATCCGGTCGAGCATCTTGAGAGCGATTCGCCGGCTTTCGTTGTCCTGACGCGCCTTCCCGTGCCAAAGGAGCCCGTAGGCGACGGGGAAGCCACCGACGAAACCCGTGGCCTCGAAGTGCCAGCCAAGCGAGACCCCGCGCTGGTTCGCGTTGAATTCACAGCCGCGGTGAAGCGGGACAGTGTAAACCATGTAGCCGGGGTCCTCCATCCAATGCCAGTGTTTGAGCCCATCGGCGGCTGAATCGGCCAGGAGGGACTTTTCGAGAATCTCCGCTTTCGGGTGGCTGCATTGAAGATGGCGATACAGGAATTCCAGAGGCTCTTGGTAACCGTGGGAATCGGCTTCGAAATCCCAACCCGCGACATCCATCTCGCAGGATTGACCCGGGTCCAGAGACAGCTCGGTGGCAGGGCAAGGATTGGCTGTTGAGCGACCGTTGAGCGACCGGGGTCCCTCGGTAGCGGGCAAGTGAATTGACAGAACGACCGAGTCCTTGAGCCACTCGAAGCCGACGGAGACTTGGGGCTCAATCCAAGCACCCCCGCCCGCACCGGGAGGCACCATCTCGTAGTGAGGAGAAAAATCCATACCGACCCAGCGTCGCCCGACCTTCATGAGAATGAGCGGATAGGAGGCCCGCTCGATCTTGAACCTCCATGCATTCGAACACCATGGATCCTGGTTTGCGACCATTGCCTCCGGGGAAACCAGCTCCGGATAGCCGAGAGGATCGCCCGCGCGCCCGGTTCCATAAAACAGGCCGGGGATCAGGATATAGGGCTCGGTCTCGCAGGGATGTGTCAGTTGAATTTCCATCGAACCCCTGCGCGATTCCCGCGATGAATTGCGCAAGGCAATGTGAAACGATTGCCTCGAACGATGCCCGGACGGGCGGGAATCCATGCTGACATCGATGCCGTCGGAGTGCTCCGGCAAATCGGGAGTCCAGAGGACGCTGAAGGGAGGTTGGTTTGAAAGTTGGGTCACCATTTGGTTTCGGTAATTGAGTTGGATTTTCAACCGGTGACGGCGAGGTCGCGGTCGAGCCCGGCCTGCCAGGTTGCGGAGGTGGTGCCGGTGGGGATGGTTCCTCTCGGGATGGCGGCGAGGGCGGCCATGAGGGTCGCGAGCAAATCCGGGTTGCGCTCATGAACGAAGAGCGGGAGCCCGGGACAAGGAGCCGGCCACTGGAGCAGGCGACCGGATACCGGTTTCCCGGTCCAAGCATCCGCCCAGTCGCCCGGAGGAAGCTGGATGTCCCGCGCACTCATCCCGGGATCGAGCACGGGCGCCGCCAACAGGTCGGCTCCGAGCAGGAAGGCATCCCCGATTGGGTAAAGTTCGTGATGGTTGGGCCAGTCATACCAGAGCGGACGCAGAAGCGGCGCGCGGCGATGTCCTGCCTGTTCCGACAGGTAAGGTTCCAGCGCCTTGTGAACGCCTGCGTAGGCCGCGATCACGCGGGCGGTCGCCGGGGCGTAGTTCCATGGGTAGTAGGAAAACTGGAGGAACGGAAAAAAGGTGGAGGCTTCTGTCCAGCGAACCATCAATTCATCGGTTGGCAGGGGGTCTGTGGAGTTCATCGTTTGGACCCGGCCGGGAACCATGTCGGGGATGAGCAGGTCGTAGCCCAGCAAGGCGAGGTGGAGCCCGAGCGCGACCATGGCCTTGAGTCCGTTGTCCGCCCCCCAGTGCGAGTCCTTGCCACCTTCGCGCCAGAGGATCGAGCGGCTCTGCGAGAGCCATGCCGTGCGGGTTTCGCAGCGGTTGGGGACGAGTTCGTCGAAGAGTGCCAGCAGGCGGTCGGAATACCCGGATGCACCCGGATCGTCATGCCATGCGACGTTCGTTCCGGCGGGATGATATTTGTGGTCGCCCCCGTCGATCTTGAAACCGGCGGCGCCGAGCGCGAGCAGGGCGGACAACTTTTCCCGATACCAATCCTTTCCCTGCGGCGATGTGACATCGACAAGTCCGGCCGTGCCTCCCCACCATTTCAGCAGGGCTGCCCCGTCACCGTTCCGGGATGGAACGAGGATTTTCTGTGCGGCGAGATCCTGGAAGCCAGTGGCCTCTTGGTTGACAAATGGCGTCACCCAAAGCCAGGCGTCGAATCCCATCCCGCGCAATTCCGCGAAGAGACCGGCGGGATCGGGGAAGTCGGTTTCCGAGAATTCCAACTCGCCGAAGCAGCGTTCCCATCGGTCGTCGATGAGGATCGTGCGGCAGGGGAAGCCGTTTTTTCGGATATGCCGAGCCATTTCGAGAACCCTCTCCTGCGTGATGCAGCGAGGGAACTGCGTCCACGTGCAAAAGAGGGAATCACCGAACAGTGCGGCCGCCGGTGCGAGGTTCGGCCACCCGCGCTGGCGCAACCACGCCGTGTGCGCTGAGGGCAAATCCGCGCCACGGAAAACCCGCAACGGCAGGGATTCCGACGGACAGCAAATCCGCAGCCTGCCATCGCCGCCCGCATTGATCGAAACTTCCAGGGGTGCCATGGTTTCCGCGAAGAGGACGACTCCCGCCGAGCACATCCAGACCGGGCACTGGATGTTATTGACGGCAAACGCGGCGGAATCGATGGACCCGGTTTCAAGCGGGTAGCTCTGGACGTGGTTGAAACCGTGTCCATACCAGTGACCGCCATCCGCCAAATCAACGAGCAGCGGCTCGCCGGGCGGCAACAGGATATCGGAAGTTTG
>CAZGNH010000202.1:0-4397 GCA_964527025.1 uncultured Chthoniobacterales bacterium
ATCAGGCGTCGTCGGTTTTCGGGAGGGTGGGGTGCGCGGTGTATCTTGACTGCCGTTCGGAGACGGTCGAGACCGTGGCATTTCCGGAGGAGGCGGGGCTGCTCATTGTGAATTCGGGGGTCAAACACGCCCTCACCGGCGGCGAATACAACGAACGGCGTGCCATGTGCTTCCGGGCGGCGGAAATTCTTGGTGTGCCGGCCCTGCGCGACGCGACGCCCGGGATGCTCGCAAAGGCCGACATGCCCGACATTGTCCGCCGGCGCGCCGCGCACATCGTCGGAGAAAACGAACGGGTGTTTGCCGCGCTCGACCATCTGCGCGGCGGCAACGCGCGCGCCTTTGGCGGGCTCATGGATGCCTCCCACGAAAGCTCGCGCTTGAATTTTGAAAACAGTTGTCCCGAGCTCGATCTGCTTGCGGAGCTGGCGGTGGGCCGACCCGGGATCCATGGGGCGCGGCTGACCGGCGGGGGATTCGGGGGCGCGATCGTGGCCATCGGGGACGCCCCGGCGCTCCCGGAAGCCGGGCGGGAAATCACGGCACGGTATCGTGCGGCCACCGGCAATGTTGCGTCGGCCCTGTGCTGCCGTCCCGGCGACGGAGCATGGGTGCATGCGGAACTGTGACAGGTCCCCGGACCACGTGCGTCAGTCGCTCCCCGCGGGGTCCGGGACCGGTGGCAGGGTGACGGTCCGGGCGCCGAGGGCGGCATAGTCGGCCGGCGAGCTGGAGAACACGATGATTTGAAGGCCGCGTGACGCGGCCAGATCGAGCATGCGGGGCAGGGCCGCGACACGCGTTTCATCCGAGTGCGTGAAGGCGTCATCGAGGAAGACGGGCAGACAGCCCTCGTGGTTTTGGGCGAGGATTTCGGCCATGGCGAGGCGGAAGGCGACCGCTGTCTGCTCGCGGGTGCCGCCGCTCAGATCGGCAAAGGCAAACGTCCCCTCGCGGGGGCGTTCAAGAACGAGGGCTTCGAATGCGTTGTCACCGAGGGTGACGCGGGCCTCCGCGCCCGGGCCGAACAGGCACTTCAGGTAGCCGGAAACCTTTTCTGCGAGGGGGCGGGTGAATTGGTCGGTGAGAGCCTGCCGGGTTTCTGCGAAGAGCCGGTCGAGGAGGACGATGGCGTCGGCGTGCCGGCGGGCGGCGGAGAGGCGCCCGAGGGCCGACTCCTCGGCGGAGCGGGCCAGAGCGAGATCTTCGAAGGGATCACCGGGGCCTTCGCGGTGAAGGAGGTTGCGGGCGACGGCAAGGCGCTGACCCGCCTGGTTGCGCGCTTCACGATGCGTCTCGATCGCACGGGCGATCCGCTTTTCGTCGGCTGCGAGGGCCTCCGGGCGCAGGCCGTCCAGCGCGGCCCGGGTCTCCGCCAAACCGGCTGCGGCGCGGGTCTTGGCCTCTTCGAGCGCGGCGAGTGCCGCGGCCCGGGCGGCGTCATCCCCGTGGGACGACACGAGCTGGGCGAGCCTCCCCTTGAGTCCTTCGAGCGAGGCGCGCTCCTTTTCGATTCCGGCTGTGAGGCTCTGGGTGGATTGGACGGCTTCTTCAAGATCGCGGAAGCGCGCGCCGAGCGCGGCGGCGGCGGCGGCATGTCCGGCGTCCGAGTCCTCCCAGACCTTCTGACAGGTCAGATGGACCATGCGCGCGGCGGCGGCATCCGGGGGCTCGGGGAAATCCTTGATCGCGCGGCGGCGGATTTCCTCTTCGGTGGTTTCGAGGCGGTTGAGTTCGTCGGCGAGCTGTTGCTCGATCGTGTCGGTTCCCTCGATGCGGACCGTGAGTTCGTTGCGTTGTCGGCAGGCGTCTTCGGCGGCGGCGACCGAGGAAAGACCGGGGGCGTCGAGGTTCTGTTGCAGGGACGATTCCGCTTCGGAGAGGCGCGCGCGGGTCTCCGCAAGGCCTGTTCCTCCGCCCGGCGTGATGCGCAACCGTGTGGCGTCACCGACAGCAAGGAGCATGTCGTTTGAGAAAACCAGCGGGGTGCCTGGTTCAAGCGGCTTGTTGTCGGCGCAAACAGACAGACCGGCTTCGATGACTTCGACGCGGGTGGAAATGGCGTCGAGCATCGCGGTCAGTTTTTCCCTCTCACGGTCGAGCTTTTGCAGTGTCTTGAGTCGGGCGGGTGTGATGTCCGGCAGGGAGGCAAGCCGGGAGCGGATTGCGCGCGCCTGTGTGACGCGTTCGCGCAGGTTCCCGACAAGGGCGGCCTGCTCGAAGCGTCCGACCCAGAGGGCCGCAAGGTCAAGCCTTGCGCGCGCCGCGGCCGTCCGGCGCGCGGCGTCGGCCACGGCGGCCCCGGCCTGCGCATGGGCCGCACGGGCCGCCGTCCCGGCATGGTGAAATCCTTTCAGGGCGGCCTCGCGGGAAGCGATCCCGCCCGAGGCGTGCTCGATCCGGGCGGTCAAGTCCGCGATCTGTGTGCTGGCACCGGCAAGCCGGTCAAGCTCCTCCACGGCATGGCGGACGGCAAGCGACTGCTTTTCGGCGGAGGTGCGGAGTTCGCCCGCCCGGATGAGGTTTTGTTGTGTCGAGAGGAGTTCCCCGGAGAGAGATGCGAGGGATTTTTCCGACCGGGCGATATCGCGTTCGGCGGCTTCGAAGTCATCGGCGGCGCGGACCAGGGCGGCGCAGATATTTTCGGCATCCTCGCGGGCGCGGGTGGCTGTGGCTGCGGCCTTGGTGGCGAGGTCGGGTTCGCTGCCGGTTTTGAAGCCCCTTGCGGTAACCAGGGCGTTACGTTCCGCGCGGATCTCCGCCGCGACGCGGGCATCGAGTTCCGATTGCAGCAGGGCGGCGGCTCCGTCGCTCTGGATGCGCGCCACAAGGGCGTCTTTGTGCGTGGTTGCGAAACCGGTCGGATCGGAATCCGAGGTGCCCTGACGGATCCACAGGTAGTCCCAATGCACCGGAAGGCCACGGCCCGCGTTGGACGCGCCATCCAGTCCGCACAAGGCCAAAAGCTTTTCTTCGGCCCCGGTGCCATCCCATGTCCGTCCGTCCGGCCCGCTCAACATGCATGTTCCCTGCGGGCCGCGGAATGTCTTGTGCAGCGAGTGAATCCCGCCCCCCGCCTCGAACACAACCTCGATTTCCGGGTGGCCGCCATGGCGGGAAACGAGTCTGTCGCGCCCTGTCCCGCCACGTTTGTACGACATAAACAGCGCGTTGAAGACGGCCTCTGCAATCGTGCTTTTGCCCGACTCGTTCGGACCTCCGATCAGGGTCAAAGACGGGTCGAAAGCCACCCGGAGATTCCGGTGGATTCTGTAGTTGCGGATGGTGATTGCGTCGAGTCGCACGGCGGGGGTCAGGTGGCTTTGGCGTGGAGTTCGCGCAGGGCAACGCGGGCGGCCGGCGCCTCGTCGCCTTCCTGCGCGGCAAGGTCCAGCAGTTTTTTTGCGACCATCGAGACCAGAGGGTCGGAGGCCCGGGAGGTCAGGGCCCGGACCTCCTCTTCCGATGGCGCAATGCGGGTGTGGTTTTCAATTTTGAGCCGGAGCAGGCGGGCCCGCCACGTGTCGAGCAGGGACTCCAGATCCTTCGAGCGGGCGATGCCCAGCGAGCCCTCGAGGGTCATGTGGACGAGGTCTTCGTTGGCCCTTGCCCCCATGCAACGGGCCATGGATTCCACGAGGCGTTCGAGGCCCGTGTCGTCGGTGAAAGCATGCCCGATCCGATGCCACCCGATCCTCCCCGTCCGGGCGGGTTCGACCACCGGTGGCCGTCCCCGCGCAAGGGTCGCCAAAAGCACATTGCCCGGCGCGTGACCGCCGCCCTTCGGGAAGCGGTCCGGTTCCGGAGTGCCCGCATACCATGCCTTTGGCCCGGCCTGCTTGGTGCCGTGCCAGTCGCCGAGGGCGATGTAATCGATTTCGGTATCGGGGATGCGTTCGAGAGCGATGCGGTTGGCAGCGCCTGCGGGTTCCCCGTCCTCCCCGCGTGCCGCGAAGTCCCGCGTGCTGCCGTGGGCGATGACGACGCGCGGTTTGTCGCCGAGGGGGGGCCAATCGACGGTTCGCAGCCAGGCGGTGGGATCCGATGCGTCCTGCCTGCGCACAAGGGGGCAGGGCAGAAAGACGCATTCCCCGGCCTCGAAAGGGAGGGGCTCGGTCAGAACCTGCAGGTTCGGGGCAAGTTCCCGGGCGGTTCCCGCAAAAAATTCCTGCTGCCAGATGGAGCCGGGTCCCGCGTGGTCGTGGTTGCCGGGTATGGCGAAGACCGGCATCCCGATGCGTCCGATGGCCGCAAGTGCCTCGCAAACCGTCGATTTGTCGGGCGTGAAGGAATCGAACAGGTCACCGCAAACGACGACCGCTCCTGCGCCAAACCGCGCCGCGGCCTCCCCCACCCGGTCCACCACCCGGATCCTCTCCTGCCGCAAAACCGCCCTC
>CAZGNH010000203.1:0-6268 GCA_964527025.1 uncultured Chthoniobacterales bacterium
CCATCGTTTCTCGCAGCGGTGCCCGCCACCAGAGGCACAGGGGCAGATCCGAATCCAAGTGCGGAAACACAATGCCCGGGAGCGCGTTGGCGGCCGTGCCCTCGAGCTCGAATGTGATCTGCTCGGAGCAAATTTGGCGTGTGCCGGCTTTGTGGCAGTGGGCATTGATCCATGCGCGGGCGCGGGTTTCCGTGGCCGCGGGCCGGGCGAGGATGACGATGGCGCGGCAGGCGTGCTCGTCGGCAATGTCGGCCACCAGCTTCGATGAGTCGTCGTCGTCTTTCTCCGAGTAGAGGACGAGGTTGATGAGGGACGCGCGGGTCTTCGAGTCGCCGGCCTCCTCCCAGAGGCGGCCCAGCTCGCGGTCAATACTCCCGATCGCAACCGGGATGCCACGGTCCCCGACAAGCTCCTCCGAAGGGCTCACAGGCGCCTCCACGCGACACCGTGCCGGCCCGTCAGGTCGTCGGCCTCGGACGGACCCCACGACCCCGCGGAATAGACCGCCAAATCTTCCCCGGCGGCGTCCCATGCCCCCCGGATCGCATCCACAAACCGCCACGCCTCCTCGACTTCGTCGCGCCTTGCAAACAGGGTCGCATCTCCGCTCATCGCATCCATCAGCAGGCGCTCGTAGGCTCCGGGAGTCACCTTCCCAAAACTCGTCCCGTAGTGGAAATCCATCTTCACCGGCTCGATGCGGACGCTCGATCCGGGCATTTTGGCCGACATGCGCAGTGAAATGCCCTCGTCGGGTTGGATGCGGATCACGAGCACGTTGTCATCGGCCGTTTGTCCGGAGGCATTGAAGAGGACGGGGGGTGCGCCTTTGAAGTGGATGGCGATTTCGGTGGCGGCCTTCGGGAGGCGCTTGCCGACCCGCACAAAAAACGGGACACCCGCCCAGCGCCAGTTGTCAACATGGATCTGCAGAGCGGCGTATGTCTCGGTCATCGATGAGGGATCGACCCCGGGTTCATCGCGGTAGGCGGGGACGCGGGCGCCGTCGATCGAGCCGGCGCCGTATTGAGCGCGCACGACGTGCCGGGCGACGTCCGTGCCGGCCAGCGGGCGCAGGGACCGGAGGACCTTGACCTTTTCGTCGCGGATCGAGTCGGCGTCGAGGCCGGCCGGGGGCTCCATGGCAGTCAGGCACAGGAGTTGGAGGAGGTGGTTTTGCACCATGTCGCGCAGGGCGCCCGAGTTTTCGTAATAGCCTGCGCGGCCTTCGACCCCGAGCGGTTCGCTCGAGGTGATTTGGACGTGGTGGATGTAGCGGGCGTTCCAGAGCTGCTCGAAGATCGCGTTGGCGAAGCGCAGGACCATGATGTTCTGGGCGGTCTCTTTGCCGAGGTAGTGGTCGATCCGGTACGTTTGCGATTCGGCGAATGCGGCTTCGACCATGGCGTTGAGGGCCCGGGCGCTGGGCAGGTCGGTTCCGAAGGGTTTTTCGACGATGACGCGAGCCCAGCCGCCGTCCGGGGCGTGGTTGAGGCCGCTTGCGCGGAGATTTTCGAGGATGGTCTTGAACTGGTCGGGTGCGGCGGCGAGGTAGAAGAGGCGGTTGCCGCGGGTGCCGCGGGCGGCATCAAGGGCGTCGAGTTTTTCGGCGAGGGAGGCATAGGCGGCGGGGTCGTCGAAGGCACCGCGGTGGTACGAGACCGCATCGGCAAAATTATTCCAGAGCGCGTCGTCGATGTCCTGCCGCGAATGCCGCCGGGCGGCTTTCTCGAGTTCCCCGCGGAATTGCGCGTCGGATTTGTCCCGGCGGGCAAATCCAACGACACCAACCGCCGGGGGCAATGCCCCCTCGACCGCCAGATTGTAAAGGGCGGGAATCAATTTCCTGTGGGTCAGATCCCCCGTGGCCCCGAAGATGACAATGAGGCACGGCTCGGGCATCGCCCGGGTCGAGAGACCCTCGCGAAACGGATTGGCTTGAGGAGGATCATCCATCACGCTTCATTATCCCGAAAATCCCGGACGCAACCACGAAAATCCGCCCGATCTCCCCAGCGCCCGCATCCCATGAACTTCCCAACCCTCGAACGCATGGCCCGCGACGAAACCGAAAAAACCATCGCATCCCTCCCTCCCGATGTCGCCCGCCCGGTCCAATCCGTGCCGGTCTTCTTCGAAGAAGTCCCCTCGGCCGACGATATCGCCTCGGGCCTCGACCCCGACCTCCTCGGCCTTTTCGACCCCGGCCCCGGCGACCTGCCCGCCCCCCGCATCCGCCTCTGGCTCTCGAACCTCTGGGAATTCAGCGGAAACGACAAAGTCGGCTTCCGCGAGGAGGTTCGCATCACCCTGCTCCACGAAATCGGACACCTGCTCGGCTGGGACGAAGAGGATCTCGAGGAACGCGGCCTCGGTTGAACGCCGAAAGCGGCGGGCAGGGATGTTTGGACAGGATTTACAAGATTTTCAGGATTTACAGGATGAGGAGCAGAAGGATTTCTCTCTGAAAAAATGATGCTGTTCAACTTTGGCGCAGGCGGTCGAATTCGGCAAGGGCCATGCCCACCACTTGGTCCATGTTGTAGTAGCGGTACGTGGCCAGACGTCCGATGAAGCTCACGCCCGGTGTGGCCCCGGCCCGCTCGCGGTATTTTTTGTAGAGGGCCGTGGCGTCGGGTGCGGGGATCGGGTAATACGGCTCGCTGTCGGGCGTGTGATCGCGCGGGTATTCGCGCACGATGGTGGTGTTCGGGCATTCCTGACCGGTGGCGTGCTTGATTTCGACGATGCGGGTGAATGCCTCGTCGTTCGGGTAATTGACCTGCATGGCGGGCTGCCAGAACCCTTTCTTTCCGGCGATGGGTTCGCGCGCGACGAGTTGATCGGGCGTGAAGGATTCGTGTTCGAAGCGCAGGGACCGGTATGGGAGCCTGCCTTCGGCAAAGTCAAAGAATTCGTCGACCGGGCCGGTGTAAATCATGTGTCGGAAGCGCAGCTCGTGCAGGATGGCGCGGTAGTCGGTATTCAGGAAGATTTCGAGACGGGGGCCGCAGGCCCCGATCATGCGTTCGAAGAGGCGCGTGTATCCTTCCGCCGGCAGGGCTTGGAATTCTTCGCGCAGGTAGCGGTCGTCGCGGTCGGTCCGCACCGGGATGCGCCCGCAAACCGAGGCGTCGAGATCCCGCGGGTGACGCCGCCACTGCTTGAGCGTGTAGCCCTTGAAAAATTTTTCGTAGAGCGCCCATCCGACCTGGGAGACAATCACCTCCTCGGAATTCGCCGGCACCGCGACCGGCACCCGGTTTGCCTCGATCCATGCCTCCATCTCCGGCGTGCTCGAAGGCCGCCCGAGGAACTGCTCGAACGTGTTCAGGTTGACCGGGAAATTCCAGTACCGTCCGTCGGTGTAGGAGAGGATTTTGTAGTCCACGGGGTGCCATGCGGTGAATTGCGAGAGATAGTCGCGGATGCGCGGGGCGTTGGTGCGGAAGTAGTGGGGGCCGTAGCTGTGGACGAGCACGCCGTATGGGTCGCGGATGTCGCGGGCATTGCCGCCGATGTGGTCCCTGCGCTCGACGAGAAGGCACCTCTTGCCAAGCTGGGTTGTGAGGCGCTCGGCCATCGTGAGGCCGGAAAAGCCAGCTCCCACAATCAAATAATCAACGGTTTGCCGCATGTTCGCCTCGGGGCACCGTGCGCCGCCGCCCCCGCCGCGTCAACCCAAAGCGCGGGAAATCCCGGAACCTTGCCAAGTCCATGCGACGCGGCTTCGCCGCCCGGCTTTTTCCCATCGCGCCGGGACGTCGCGATCCACCTCCGGCGTGCGTGCATTGGACAAAGCTGGTGGATCGCGACCTCCGGGCGCGATGAAGATTACCTTGCTGCTCTGCCGCCACTGCCTTCGCTTTTGCTCGATTCGGAGATGTGTCCGGCTCCGCGATCCCCCTTGCGCGGGGCACCGGGATGGGATAGAACCAATGCACCATGGCAAAATCCGAAGAACCCGTTCCCGAAGAGAAATCCAACATCCAGCGCAACAAAAACCTCGAGCTGGCCATCCAGCAGATTGCCAAAGATTACGGCAGCGAGGCGATCCGGCGGCTTGGCGATCATTCCACCTCCGCGGTGGACGTGATCCCCACCGGCAACATCCTCATCGACCGGGCGCTCGGCGTCGGCGGATTCCCCCGCGGGCGGGTCGTCGAGGTTTTCGGACCGGAAAGCTCGGGAAAAACGACCCTCACCCTCTCTGTCGTCGCACAGGCGCAAAAGCTCGGGGGTCTGGCCGGGTTCATTGACGTCGAGCACGCCCTTGACCCGTCCTATGCGCGCAAGCTCGGGGTGAATCTTGACGACCTGCTGGTTTCCCAACCAAGTTCCGGGGAGGAGGCGCTGCGGATTTGTGAGACGCTGGTGCGGTCGAATGCGCTGGATGTGATCGTGCTTGATTCGGTGGCTGCGCTGGTCACCCGCTCCGAGCTCGAGGGCGAGATCGGCGACGCGGTCGTCGGTGCCCAGGCCCGCCTCATGAGCAACGCCCTGCGCAAACTCACCTCGTTCATCTCAAAGGCCCGCACGGTCTGCATCTTCACCAACCAAATCCGCGAAAAAATCGGCGTGATGTTCGGCAATCCGGAAACGACACCCGGCGGCAAAGCCCTCAAATTTTACTCGAGTGTCCGCGTGGACATCCGCCGCATCGGCGCCATCAAAAGCAGCGACGGCACGGTCACCGGAAACCGCACCCGCATCAAACTCGTCAAAAATAAAGTCGCACCGCCCTTCACCGAGGCCGAATTCGACATCATGTACGCCGAGGGCATCTCAAGTGTCGGATCGCTCCTCGACCTCGCCATCGAAAAAAACATCCTCGAAAAGCGCGGCTCATGGCTCAGCTACAAGGGCACCCAGATCGCCCAGGGGCGCGACGCCGCCAAGGAAACCCTCAAAGCCGACCCCGCCCTCTACGCCGAAGTCGAAGCCGCCGTCAAAGAGGCGCTCGAGACCGAAAAGAAGTGACCGGATCGGCCAGAAGGTCATAGACGCGCGACCCGGTCACACGGGCCGTCACAAATTCGCCCGGAGTCACATCCGCCGAAAACAGGACACGGCAGTCCACGTCGGGGGCGTCGTGTTCGGTGCGTCCGGTGCGCGGGGTGTCGGCAAGCACGCGGAGGGTGCGTCCGGTTTGCGCGGCGGCGATGTCCGCTGCGATACCTTGTTGCAGGGTCATGGCTTTGCGGAGGCGGGCATTTTTTGTGCGGGCGGGGAGGTGGCCGTCCATGGAGGCGGCGCGTGTGCCTTCTTCGCGCGAGTAGGGGAAGACGCCGAGGCGTTCGAAGCGGGCGGAGCGGATGAAGTTGAGGAGGGCGTCGAAGTGGGCGTCGGATTCGCCGGGGAATCCGACGATGAATGTGGTGCGGATGGCGAGGCCGGGGATGCCGTCGCGCAGGCGTGTGATAAGGTTTTCGATGTGGGGGCGGGAGGTTTCGCGGTGCATGGCTTTGAGCATGGCGGGGTGGATGTGTTGGAGGGGCATGTCAATGTAGCGGGCGACGCGCGGGTTGCGGGCGATGGCGGCGATGAGCGGGTCGCTCCAGTGGGCCGGGTGGGTGTAAAGGAGCCGGATCCAGAAATCCCCGTCAATCGCGGCGAGGGCATCGAGCAGTCCCTCGAGGGTCGGCCCGCGCCCGTGACCCGCCCGTCGCGCCCCAAGATCCATTCCGTAATAGGTGGTGTCCTGGCTGATCAGGTTGATTTCGCGCACGCCGGCCGCAACCAAATCGCGGACTTCGCGCACGATGTCGGCGATGGGGCGGCTGCGGTGGGCTCCGCGCATGCGCGGGATGGTGCAGAACGAGCACGGGTGGTTGCACCCCTCGGCGATTTTCACGTAGGCCGTGTGGGGGGGGGTGAGGCGGATGCGGGGTGCGTCGTGGTCGGGAACATAGCGCGGCCGGCCCCGGAGGACCGGGGGAACGCGGCCTTCGGCCATCAGCGCGGCCAGCAACGGCCCGGTGTTGGCGACATCGTCGAGCCCGAGGAAGGCGTCCACCTCGGGCAGGGCCTGTTCGAGTTCCGCGCGGTGGCGCTGCGAGAGGCAGCCCGCGACAACCAGCCACTGGTCGTCGCGGCGGCGCGCGGTGAGGATCGCGTCAATGGATTCCTCCCGGGCCTGTTCAATGAATCCGCATGTATTGACAATGAGCACATCGGCCTTTTCCGCGTCGGAAGTCGGCTCGAAGCCGTGCGCCGCCGCGGAACCCAGCATGACCTCTGCATCCACAAGGTTTTTGGCGCAGCCGAG
>CAZGNH010000204.1:0-10511 GCA_964527025.1 uncultured Chthoniobacterales bacterium
GAAATCAAAGTTCATCCGCAGATTGCGCAGATTGCGCAGATTGCGCAGATTGGCGCAGATTGAAGACCAGCCGTTTATATTGCAAACTGGAGGTGCCAAAATTAAGGAGCAGTGCCTTGGATAATCCAGTTGCCTTGAGATAGTTGATGACCTGTGCCTCGTCGTGGCCGGAGAGATCTTGGAGTGCTTTGAGCTCAATAATCACCGCGTTGAAGCAAATGAAGTCGGCCTGATATTCGGCGATCATCTCGCCTCGATAAGAGACTGGAAAGTCTGATAGACCGCCTCCAGAAACCCGTGCCCCAGCCCCCGATGAACTGTCATGGCCGCACCAATAATTGCGTAAGCCTGTTCGTCTCTTCTGTTCGATTCTGCGTAATCTGATTTCAGTGAACGAGCGGTCGCTTTCCCTGTGCCGCCATGCGGACTCCGGACGATACGGATCCCAGCGCACCGGAAGGGTGCTTGCTTCGCACCAATCGGCATGGCGGAAGGCAATCCCCTCGATCCGGAGACCTCCTGCCGGAGGGCCGCCCCCGGGATCGCCGCAAATGCGCAGAAACTGCTTGAGCGCCGGAACGATCACCTCGCAGCTCCCCTGCGTTTCGCCCTCGTGCGGAATGTAAAAGACGCGCGAGGCAGCGGCATCCAGATACCAGTCGCCGGGTTCGAGCAGCCCTTCGCGCACATTGTCGATCCAGCAGCGGATCGTCTTCCCCTTCTCCTCGAACTCCGTGTGCAGCATCAACCGGGTCCGGGTCTTCATGGTCACCAGCCGCGAGGCGGCATCAAACCCCGACACCGGCATCCGCTCGTTGATCCAGCGGTTGAGCATGACGACTTCCGCCGTCTCCCAGCCGCCAATCCGGACTCCGCCGTCAAACACCGGAGAAGCTCCTTGCCATCGGGAGACGGTTCGCGGCGCAAGCCGGACCACCAGCCGGCACCCTGTGGAGAGACAAAGATTTCGCGTTTCATGACGTTGGGTTTTTGGGTTGAAACGCAGGCGGGAGGAGAGCATGCGCCGGGAACCCCCGAACGATGCCGGACGATAATCCGGAGCCTACGGGGCTCGAACCCGCAACCTCTGCCGTGACAGGGCAGCGCTCTAACCAATTGAGCTAAGGCTCCTCGCAGCAATGGCGAATAAATAATATACACCCACCGGAAGACCGGTGGCAAACGAAATCCGCGGGGAAATCCGCGGGCGGGTGGTTTTCGCGCGGCGTCCCGCCACGAAGTTTGTGATTGATGCGGAGTCAGCGCATCGGAAGGCGGACTTTCAGCCCGGGAAGAACGGGTTGTGGAGCTTTTCCTCGGCGACGGTGGTAGCGGGGCCGTGGCCCGGGCAGAGGAGGGTTTGCCCGGGGAGGGTGAAGATTTGGGAGTGGACGGATGCGAGGCCTTCGGCGTGGGAGATGTTCGGGCCGCCCATGGATCCGGCGAAGAGGGCGTCGCCGACGAAGGCGACCGGGGTCGGGAGACCTTGGACGACATAGGTGATGGCACCGGGTGAGTGGCCGGGTGTGGGCCGGGTGGAAATATCGAGGGCTCCCAAGTGGAAGATTTTGCCGTCGGGGAACGGGCATGCGCCCTTGAGGGGTTCGTTTTCTCCGATCCACGCCTCGGCACCGGTTTTTTCAACGAGGCGGTCGAGTTCGCAGACGTGGTCGCCGTGCGCGTGGGTGAGGAGGATTGCGACGGGTTTGAGGTTTTCCGTGCGCAGGGTGTCGAGGGCCGCATCGCAATCGGCTCCGGTGTCGATGAAGGCGGCAAGGCGCGACTGCGGATCCCAGAGGAGATACGCATTCACCGTCATATCGTCGAACGGGGTGTTGAAAGCGCGCAAGCCCGTGACGGCTGGCGCGGGTCGTGGAACGTATTCCCCGCGGCCAAGGGCCGCGAGGCGGTGCGGGCAGAGGCCCAGATCGCCGGCAACCGCCCGGGCAAGCGCCTCGTCGAACCGCCCGTCGAGGTAGGCCGACGCGGCATCCCGCGTGAATCCGCGCTTCACGGCCAACTGGATAAAATCAAGCCCGAGTCCGCGCGCCGCCTTGGCTGTCACATCGGCATAGGTGTCTTCAAGGGGAATTTGCATGGGCCGATTGTACCAGCCGGGCGCCTGCGCGGCAAGAAAACCACGATGCAGAAAAACGCCCGCGGCCCGAAGGGCGAGCGGGCGGATTTCACTGGTTCTCTCAGACCCTGCGATCGACGCAGACGAGGCGGAAGTGGTGGCCAAAGATGGCGAGGGAGACGGCGGTCGAGAAGAGGTCGGGGCGGCGGACGAGCGTCCACGCGAGCAGGTGCCAGTAGTGGAGGCGTTCGGGACCGAAGATTCCAAGGGAGACCATCGAGCGGAGCAGGGCCACCAATTTGCTCCAGGCGAGTTTTTCGCGGATTTCCGGTGTGCGGTATTCGCGCAGGAATGTCAGGAGGCGCTGGTAGTAGGGGCGGGGCGCGTAGATCGAGTTGAGAATGTGGCGGTAGCCTTCGACGAGGGGTTCGAGGCCCATACAGGGAACGACATTGGTGCTGCCATCGATGTTGTCGCCGCTGGTATGTCCGATGAGGCGGCCTTCCTGCGAGAGGCGCTCGTAGAGTTTCGTTCCACGCACGGCCTGCAGCATGCCGACCATGGCGACGGCAATGCCGCTGCGCTGGATGAATTCGATCTGGCGCTGGAAGATCGAGGTCGTGTCGCTGTCAAACCCCACGATGAAGCCCGCCTGCACCTCAATGCCCTCGCGCTGGATGCGGCGGACGTCGTCCACGAGGTCACGCCGTGTGTTCTGCTTCTTGCCGCAAGCCTGCAGGGCCGATTCGTCGGGAGTTTCGATGCCGACAAAGACCGACTCGAAGCCCGCCTCGCGCATGAGTCTCATGAGATCCGGATCGTCGGCCAGATTGATCGAGGCCTCGGTGTAGAAGGGCATGCCGCGCCCCTTGCGCTGCCACTTGATAAGAGCCGGCAGAAGTTCCTCCTTGAGGTGCTTTTTGTTGCCAATGAGGTTGTCGTCGACAAAAAACACCTTGCTCGACCACCCGAGCGAGCGCAGCAAATCGAGCTCGGCGATCACCTGTGCGGCCGACTTGACCCGCGGGCGGTGGCCGAAGAGCGCCGTCACATTGCAGAATTCGCACTGGAACGGGCAGCCTCTGGAGTATTGGACGCTCAGCGAGGCATAGGCGCGCACGTCGGCAAGGTGCCATGCGGGCACCGGAGTCAGCCCGAGGTCGGGTTTTTCCTCGTTGGTATAGATGCGGCGCGCGCGGCCCCGCTCCCAGTCGGACAAAAATTCCGGCAGGGTTACTTCGGCCTCGTTGAGGACGAGGTGATCGACTTCGGGGAATGCGTCGGCCTCGGTGGTGAAGAGGGGGCCGCCGGCGACAACCGGCTTTCCGGCCGCCTGGCAGCGAGCAATGGCAGCCCGCGCCGAATCGCGCTGAATCGTCATGCCGCTGATCATGATCAGGTCGGCCCACGCGAGGTCTTTTGCGCGCAGCTTGCGTACATTCATGTCCACAAGGCGTTTGCCCCAGGTCTCGGGAACCATGGCGGCAACAGTCAGCAGACCCAACGGAGGGAAGGCGGCTTTTTTGCCCACAAACTTGAGGGCGTGACTGAAGCTCCAGAATGTTTCTGGAACCTCGGGATACAGGAATAATAGATTCGGCACGGGCAGAAGCTAGCCCCTGTACGGGTGGTGCGCAACAAGCATCTTTGCCCCAACCAGGCGAGGCACCGCAAAACGTTGCTTGACGTCGCGGGGCGAATCGGAAAGAAACATGTCTCCGGCGTGGTCCCCGGTGCGAGGGAGGCCCGCCGACGCTTTCACAATCCATGACCAACGCCAGATACCTCACCGCCGCCCTCTGCGTCCTTTTCTGCTGCTCTGCCCCCGTGCCGCGGGCGCTCGCCCAATTCGGCGCGGGCCCCGTCGTCAAGGAAATCGCCGTCGAATACGTCGGTCCGCCGAGCATTTCCCGCGAGCGGGTGCTTGCCAACCTGGCCACCAAAGTCGGCGAGCCCTACAGTGAACGCGGCGCCGAAGAAGACATCCGTGCCCTCTACGCGACGGGCGGCGTGGCCAACGTGCGTATCTTCGCCGAACCGCTCGCCGACGGCGTGAAAGTCACCGTTCTTCTCCAGGGGCGGCCGGTCATCGAGGAAATCCTCATCGAGGGGGCCGAGATTATTCCGATGACCCGTGTGCGCCGCGAGCTGGGATCGAAGGTCGGCGAGGTCCTCAGCGAGGACCGGCTCGAGGACGACCGCCAGAAAATCCTCAAGCTCTACGAGGACCGGAATTTTGCGGAAGTGGACGTGCAATACCGGGTGCAGGAGATCCCGGGCACGAACCGCAGCCGGGTCGTCTTCCAGATCACCGAGGGGCCGCGCATGGTTGTGCGACGGATTTCCTTCAACGGAAACTACAGCATCCTGCCGCGCGACCTGCGCCGTGCGATGAAGACCAAAAAGTGGAACGTCCTCTCGTTTCTCAACCGCAGCGGGCGCCTCGTCCCCGCGCAGATCGAGGAGGACTATGTCGCCCTGCGCAACCTCTACCAGAGCCGCGGCTTCGCCGACGTCGAGATTTCCGACATCGCCGTGCAACCCATTGGCGGCACCGGCGTGGAACTCGTCGTGACCATTGACGAGGGCAGGATTTACCGCGTCAACACAGTCCGCCTCGACGGCGTCAATATCGTCATTCCCGAGGAGCTGCGGTCGCGCCTTGCCATGCTCGACGGGGCGCTCTTCACCCCGCAGGGCATGGGCGACGACCTCAAGGCCATGCGTGATTTCTACGGGCGGCGCGGCTACGTGGACATGATGGCTCTTCCCGAAATCCTGCCCGCGGGACCGGGGCAGGTGGACATCATTTACCGCGTGGACGAGGGACTCCAATCGTATGTGAACCTTGTCAACATCCAGGGCAACACGCGCACCAAAGACCGCGTGATCCGCCGCGAGCTGGCGGTCCGCCCGGGCGACGTGTTCGACACGACCATGGTTGATGTGAGCCGCCGGCGGCTCGAAAACCTCAACTACTTTTCGCGGGTTGACACGGCGCCGACCGACACGATCGTGCCGGGCCGCAAGGATCTCAATGTGATTGTCGAGGAAAAGCGCACGGGTGCCTTCAACTTCGGCATCGGCTTCAGCACCATCGACAGCCTCGTGGGATTTGCCGAGCTGAGCCAGTCGAACTTCGATCTGTTCAACTGGCCGCGCTTCACGGGGGGCGGGCAGCGGTTCCGGATCCGCGGCCAATACGGTATCGAGCGTCGCGACTTTGTGATTTCGCTCACTGAGCCGTGGTTCCTCGGCTACCGCCTCTCGGTCGGTGTGGAAGGCTACTACCGCGAGGCCACCTTCCTCTCCGACGTGTACGACCAGTCGAACCTCGGGGCTGCCGTCCAGGCCCGCAAGCAGATCTGGCGCGCCCTGTCGGCCCGCGCCGAATACCGCATCGAGCAGGTGCGGATTTTCGACGTGGACAAGAAAGAATCGGGCGTCGAGATCCAGGAGGCCGAGGGCACCTACGTGCGCAGCGGCCTCGAGGGCGGTCTCGTCTGGGACACCCGCGACAACCTGTTCCTGACCCGCAAGGGCGAACTGGTCCAGTTCACCGCGTTCCTAGCCGGCGGGTGGCTTGGAGGCGACGTGCAGGACTACGGGCTCTCGCTCGAGGCCTCAAAATACATCTCCCTGCCCTTCGACATCATCCTGCTCCTCAAGGGGCAGCTCGCCGTCGTCGACGGCTGGGAAGGCAGCGGCGACTCCGACGAATACGGCGACGGCGTCCCGATCTTCGACCGCCTCTACCTCGGCGGCGCCAACAATCTCCGCGGCTTCGACTTCCGCAATGTCGGCCCCGTCGATTTCAAAGACAACCCGCTCGGCGGCAACTCGCTGGCCTACCTCACCGTCGAGCTCACCTTCCCCATCATCTCCCGCGTCCGCGGCGCCGTCTTCAGCGATATCGGCTTCGTGAACGAAGACGCCTATGACTTCAGCACCTCCGGCTACAACGCCGACATCGGTATCGGACTGCGCCTTGACCTGCCCATCGGCCCCATCCGCATCGACTACGGCTACCCGATCGTCTACGACAGCTGGAACGGTCCCCCCGGCAAATTCAACTTCAACATCGGTTACCAATTTTGAACATTCCGGCCCCCCGGCGGTCAAAATGTTGACACCGCGCATGTTTGCGCGTTTATTTCACACCTCAAACCTATGACCAAACATCGATTCGTCCTTCCGTGTATCGCAGCCCTCTTCCTCGCCGCCGCCCCCGCGGCCCAAGCGCAGTTCAAGCTCGGCATTGTCGATATGAACGCCATCTTCTCGTCCTACTACAAGACCAAGGACGCCGAGGCAAAACTCAACGAGGCCCGGTCGGCCGCCCAGAAGGAGCTCGACGACCGGATCGAGACGCTCAAGAAGCGGATGGAGGAAATCCAAAAGCTCGAGCAGGAAACCCTCAAACCCGAACTCAGTGCCGACGGCAAGGAAAAGGCCTCGACCACCCTCAACGAAAAAGTCCAGGAGGCCCGCAACCTCGACCGCGAAATCGCCGAATTCCGCGGCACCCGCGACCGCCAGTTCCAGGAACAGTTCATGCGCATGCGCAAGGATATCGTCGAAGACATCATGAAGTCGGTCAACGAGAAGGTGAAGGCTTCGGGTTTCGACCTGGTTCTTGACAAAGGAGGCATGAGCCTCGGCCAGATCCCGGTCGTCCTCTACTCGAGGCCCGACCTCGACTTCAGCAACGAGATCATCGCCGAACTCAACAAGAGCGCCCCGGCCAAAAAGGCCAACTGAGCCAACGATGACCCTTCGAGAAGTCGCCGGTCTCACGGGAGGCCGGGTCGAGTCATCGCATGCCGGGATCGATGTCGGTGGCGCCGCTTCGCTCGATGACGCACGCCCGGGAGAAATTTCGTTTTTTGGAAGTCCGCGGTACCTGAAAAATCTCCGCCGCACGAGGGCCTCGGCGGTTCTTGTCCCGCGGGATTTCAGCGGAGAGGTGGAGACGGTGCTTGTGCGGGTTGAGGATCCCGCTGCGGCCTTTGCAAAGGTTCTTGAGCAATTTGCGCCGCCTCCGGTGGTGTATCCGGCGGGGGTTCATGCGACGGCGGTTGTGGCACCCGACGCGGTGGTTGCCCAGGGGGTGCATGTGGGGGCGCACGCCGTGGTCGAGTCCGGGGCGCGGATCGGGCGGGAGACGGTGTTGGCGGCGGGAGTGTATGTCGGGCAGGGGGCGGAGATCGGGGAGGGGTGTGTCTTTCATCCGCGGGTGGTGGTGGCCGAGCGTTCGCGTATCGGCAACCGCGTGATTTTGCACTCCGGTGTGGTGGTTGGCTGTGATGGATTCGGCTATGAATTCCGCGACGGCCGCCAGTGCAAGATCCCGCAGACCGGTATTGTGCGCATCGACGACGACGTCGAGATCGGGGCCAATTCGACCGTTGACCGCGCACGCTTCGGGCGCACATGGATCAAGCGCGGCACAAAAATCGACAACCTCGTGCAGGTGGGCCACAACGTGACCATCGGGGAACACTGCATCCTTTGCGCCCAGGTCGGCATTTCCGGCAGCACCCGTATCGGCGACCGGGTCACCCTCGCCGGCAAGGTCGGCGTCAACGGTCACATCGAAATCGGCGACGGAGCCGTCATCACCGCCATGGCGGGCATTACCAAATCGGTGCCTCCGAAGGAAATCCTCGTGGGTCTGCCTGCGCGGCCCATGCGGGAATACAAGGAAAATTACGTTCTCCTCCGCAACATCGGCAAGCTCTACGAACGGGTCAAAAAGCTCGAGGAGCCGGGCGGGCGCTGAGCACGGAATCCGTGACGAAGTCGGACCGGATCGTGGCGTGGGTCCGTTCACTGGGGATTGAGGGGCAGGGGGCCTATCCCGTCTGCTACCTTGCCTTCTTTGCGTGTTTCAATGCGGGGAGATACTACGAGGCCCACGACGTGCTCGAGCACCTCTGGCTCGAAACTCGCGGCCCCGAACACCGCTTCTACAAAGCCCTCATCCAGCTCGCCGGAGCATACGTCCACCTTCAAAAGCACCGCCTCGAACCGGGTCACCGGGTCCACGGGCGCCGCCTTGCGCCCGCAGCCCGCCTCCTGCGGCTCAGCCTGAAAAACCTTTCCGGCTGCCCGGACATGACGATGGGCTTGAATTTGGAGGAGGTGCGGGCGATGGCGCTGGCAACCATCCGGAGGATCGAGGAGGGGAATTTCAAGGTCAATCCGTGGTCGGAGGAATCGCGCCCCCGGCTGACTCTTCTTGGCGCGGGGGATCGCGGGGTGTAGGGTGCCCCGCGGAGATGCGGTTCGACGAACATTCCGTTTGGCATGGGTGAGGGTGGCGGTTACCGGCCGCGGCTGGTATTTGTTGTGGCCGGTGCGGTTGCGGTTGCCGGTTTGGTTTTGGCGTTGGTTTTTGGGATCCGGGATGGCCGGAGGGATCGCCCGGCGATTTATCCTTCGCGGGATTTGATGGTGGCGGCGACGGGAGCGGGGGATCTTTCGCGCACGTGTGCGGAGTGTCACGCGAAGGAGTTTGACGAGTGGTTCGGGTCGCAGCATGCCGGCGCGCAGCGGCCGGTGGACGGCAGGGATCACGCGGCCTTTTCACATCCCGTGGTGCCGCCTGCGCAGGCGCTGGTGCCCTCCTTCCATGCCGGCCAGCCGGGCTTCCGCGGCGGGGGGGAATTTTTGCCCGCTCTTGCCGTGATCGGCATCGAGCCTTTGCGGCAGATGCTTCTTCCGACGGGGCAGGGGAGGCTGCAGGTTGCCCCGCTCTCCTTCGACCCGCACCGCGGCGACTGGTTCGACGCCCAGGAACCCCCGCGCCATCCCGACGACTGGTCGTTCTGGTCCAACCGCGGCATGAACTGGAATTCCCAGTGCGCCTTCTGCCACATGACCGGCCTCGAAAAGAATTACGACATCGCCACCGATTCCTACACGACCACATGGACCGCCATGGGAATCTCGTGCACCCAATGCCACGGGGATATGACCGCGCACCTCGCAGACCCGGAAAACCCCGCCGCGTTCCCAGTCATGGCCGCAGACCGGGTCATCGGAAACTGCGCGTCCTGCCATGCGCGGCGCGAGGAGCTTACCGGTGCCTTCCATCCCGGTGAACAATTTGACGACCACTACCGCCTGTCCCTGCCCGACCGGCCGGGCGTTTTTTACGCCGACGGTCAGATCCTCGACGAGGACTTTGAATACGCCTCGTTTGTCCTCAGCCGGATGGGCCACGCGGGGGTTTCGTGCATGGACTGCCACAACCCGCACTCCGGCTCTCTCGTCCTGCCCGTCCAGAACAACGCGCTCTGCATGTCGTGCCACACGCCTCCGGGAACCGACGGCGCCCCCCCGATCGTGCCCGCCGCACACGCATTCCACGCCGAAGGCACCGAGGGCAGCCGCTGTGTGGACTGCCACATGGCGGAAACGACCTACATGGTGCGCGACCCGCGACGTGACCACGGGTTCGTCGTTCCCGACCCACAACTTACCATCGAAGCCGGCATCCCGAATTCCTGCAACCGGTGCCACACGGATCAATCCGCCGAATGGGCGCGCGACTGGACCAACGAGTGGTATGGCGCGGAAAAGATGGAGGGTCGCCGCTCGCGGCAGCGTGCCCGTGTGATCCTGCGCGCGCAGGAGGGATCTGCCTCCTTTGATCCGGAGCTTCTCTCCATGGCGCGCGGAGAGGAAATCGCCGCATGGCGCGCGACCCTCGTCCTCCTTCTCGGCCCTTGGAACCGCCGCCCCGATGTCGCCGAAGCCCTCGCAACATGGATGCAGGACGAATCCCCGCTCGTCCGCTCGGCCGCCGTCCGGGCATCCGCCGCCTTCGAAAATCCGGTTGCCTTCCCCCCGGAAATTGTCCGCGATCCGGTGCGCCTCGTCCGGCTCGATGCCGCATGGGCCGCAGCCCTGCGCGGATTGCCCGTCGCCGACGAAGAGGAAATCCGTGCCTACCTTGCCAACCAATCCGACCAACCCACCGGCGCATTGAAGCAGGCGCAGTTCGCTCTCGCCCAAGGACGGAACAGCGAGGCCGTCGCATGGGCCCGCAAGAGCACCGACTGGGACCGCAGCTCGCCCGCCGCACGGGAAATGCTCGCAATGGTCCTCTTTGCCACGGGCGACACAACCGGGGCCAGGCAGGCCTTCGAGGAGGCCATCGCCATCGAACCCGGCAACGCAGGTCCCGCGTTTTCCCTGGCCCTCCTCCTCGCCGAGGAAGGCGACCTGACCGGCGCCATCGCCGCCTTCGAAAAGGCGGTGGCCGCCGACGAGGGCTTCGGGCGCGCCTGGTACAACCTCGGCCTTGCCTACTCCCAATACGGGGATCCGCGCAAAGCCCTCGCGGCCCTCGAACGCGCGGAATCCGCAACTCCCGGTTCAGCCGACCCGGCCTACGCCGCCGCCACCATCCACCTCCGCCTCAGGC
>CAZGNH010000205.1:0-1575 GCA_964527025.1 uncultured Chthoniobacterales bacterium
GGCGCGTTTGAGGCACTGGCTTGAGACGCGGGCGCGGGTGACACCGCCGAAGACGGCGGATTTCGGTGAGCCGACATCGTCGCGGTTGAGGCACGAGACGGGGAATGACTGGAGGATGTGGAGTTCGATGAGTTTCATGGTTTGTGGTTTTGTTTGGTTTGATTTGGAATGGAATTGGGTTAGATTGTCGGACATGAGCACGGTGGAAGAGATCGTGAATGCGATTGGAGAACTGCCGCGGGAAGAATTTTGGAAGCTGACCGATCGGATCGTGGCACAGCGCGAGAAGGTGTGGGACGAGGAGGTCGCCCGCGATGCGTCAACCGGCCAGCTTGACGCACTCTGGCGGCAGGCCGAAGCGGAGATCGAGGCTGGAGAATCAACCCCGCTCGATGAATTCCTCCGTCACAAAGAGGTTTCGCGCTGAGTTTGCCGGGCTCGATACGGCAACCCAGGCGGCTGCAATCAGAAGCTACCGCCTCTGGCTGAAGGCTCCACAGCATCCTTCGCTGCACTTCAAGCGGATTGTCGGCAACTGGTCGGTCAGAATCGGCATTTCCCATCGCGCGCTTGCCCGCGAAAAGGCCGGCACTTTTTACTGGTTCTGGATTGGTCATCACAAGGTTTATGAAAGGTTGATCAGGGGGCACTGACCGGCGCGAGGCACAGGAGGCCGAAGCCAAAGGCCTTGGCCGGGCCTACACCATGCAGCGCGGCGGTGCGGAATGCCTCGCGCTCGGTGACCGCCAGAAGGCCTGAGAATTCGGTGGCGGTGTGGAGTCCGGCGTGACCTTTTTTGAGGAACCACTGGCGGGGACGGGGGATCGTGCGGACGCGGTTTTCATCGAAAGCGAATCCATGTTGTGCGCCCTTGCGGCGCAGCCATGTGAGCAGGCCGGGTTGGATTTTGCCGTCGGGCGTCTCAAAATCCTCACGGTGGGTGATGGGGACGCGGCGACCATTCTTCGCATTGCGCTCCGACTTCACCTTGCGCGTCGGGTTGGCGACGAGCGAGAACTCGAAACGCCCGTGATCGAAGAACGAGTCGGGGATCGGTTTTGCGTGCCATGCGGGCTCGGGGCACCAGCCCGGGCGGTTTGGTTCGATCCGTGAAACCATGAGAAGCCGGAAACCGCCATCAATGCCATCGAGCCGGGTGAGGAAATCACGCGCCCCCTCGGGACGCCCGGGAAAGGAGTCCCAAATCCGTTGGTGCCATGCGTAGGAGTCGCGCAGGCCCGCATGCCATGCGGTCTCGTGATCAATTTCGATCTTGGTGAGGAATCCCGCGCTCATGCCGACGCCTCCACAGTTTGCGGCACTTCGGCGGGAGAGGCTGCTGAAGCCTCTGTCGCATCGATCTCGCCGGGCTTGAGCCAGAAATCGGTCGCCCATCTTGTGCGGACCCCATCACGGTCTTTGCGCCAGTTCCGCAAGTCCCAGAGGAGGCAGTTGTAATCGAGGGCGATACCATCCCGCTCGAGGCGTTTGAAAAGCCGGTGGAGTTGCCCGGCGACTTCGTCAAGGGTTTCCGAGGCAAGCAGGCGGCGAAAATGCCTCTCGAACGACTTGATG
>CAZGNH010000206.1:0-1872 GCA_964527025.1 uncultured Chthoniobacterales bacterium
TTTGGCGAGGGAGGGGTCGTAGAGTTTGATTTCGCGCAGGAGGGTTTGGAGGTCGGCGATGGGGTCGCGGCCTTCGCCGCCGCTCATATCGAGGACAAAGAGGAGGAGTTTGCAGCGGACGATATGGCGGAGGAATTCGTGGCCGAGGCCGCGGTTTTCGTGGGCGCCTTCGATAAGTCCGGGGATGTCGGCGACTGTGGTGCGGTGGTAGCCGGGGAGGTCGACCACGCCGACCACGGGATTGAGGGTTGTGAACGGGTAGGCGGCGACCTTGGGGTGGGCGGCGGAGATGGCGCCGAGGAGGGTGCTTTTGCCCGCGTTGGGAAACCCGACAAGACCCGCATCGGCAATGGTGCGCAATTCGAGGGCAAACCACCCCTCCTCTCCGGGCTTGCCTTCGGTGGTTTGGCGGGGCACACGGTTGACGGAGCTTTTGAAGTGCGTGTTGCCCTTGCCTCCGCGGCCTCCCGCGCACAGCAGAAAGCGCTGTCCGGGTTCGGAAAGATCGACGAGCGGGGCCAGCGGCCTGAGGTCTGGCTTGAGCCGGGGAGGCGACGGGTTGGCATCGGGATCGGGCGCGGGCCCGAGGGCCTCGTCGTCGCCAAGCTCATAGACAAGGGTTCCGACCGGAACCCGCACAATGGTGGGCGCGCCATTCCTGCCGTGCTTTTTTTTCCCCTGCCCGTGGGTGCCTTTCTTCGCGCGCAATTTGGGATCGTAGTAGAGTGCCGCAAGATTGTCGGTGTTTGGGTCGGCTTCCAGGATGATGTCACCTCCGTCGCCCCCGTCCCCGCCGTCCGGCCCGCCCCGGGGCACAAATTTTTCGCGCCGGAAACTGCAACATCCATCACCCCCCTGTCCCGCCTGCGCATGGACGCGCACCTGATCGACAAACTTCATGCCCGCCCCGCTGGAACCCCGCCGCACACCGCGGCATAAAGGGCCGCCGTCTGGCGCGCAATGGTCTCCCAGCCGAAGAGCCTCTCGGCGCGGGCACGCCCGGCTTCGCCAAAGGCCATCCTCTTGGCCGGGTCGCCCATCAATTCATTGACCTTGGCCGCAAGATCTCGGGAGAAACGATCCGGGTTGGCGGGCTCAAACGGCCCGTGCGCATCTTTCTCGATGGGCACAAGGTATCCGGTTTCCCCGTGGACCACGACCTCCTTGATTCCACCCGTGTTAGTGGCAATGACGGCTGTTCCGCATGCCATGGCCTCGAGATTGATGATCCCGAAGGGCTCATAGACCGACGGGCACACAAACGCACCGGCATGGCTGAAAAGCTCGACTTTGGATTTTCTGTCCACCATTTCCTCGATCCAGACGACCCCCTGCCGGATCGATTGGGCCGTGGCGACGGCGGTCTTCATCTCGGCGGCGATCCCGGGGGTGTCGGGTGCCCCGGCGCACAGGACAATCTGGAACCCCGGATCCATGTGTTTGATTGCGTTGACAAGGTGGATGATGCCCTTCTGGCGGGTGATGCGCCCGAGGAAGAGGACATAGGGTTCGACCGGATTGATGCCGAGGCGTTTGAGGGCGGCTTTGCTTTCGGTCGGCCGGTATTCGTTCAGATCGATGCCGTTGTGGATCACATGGATGCGGGCGGACGGCACGCCGGTGTGGCGGGCGATGTCGTCGGCCGTGTCACGCGAAACAGCGATCACCGCGTCGGCCATCTCAAGGCACGTCTTTTCCAGCCAGCAGGAGAAATCGTAACCGCGCCCGAGTTGCTCCCTCTTCCAGGGACGCAGCGGCTCGAGCGAGTGCACGGTCACCACCAAAGGCAGTCCGTAGTTGAGTTTTGCAAAAATCCCCCCGAGGTGGCTGTACCATGTGTGGCAGTGGACGACATCCGCCCGGATGTCGGTC
>CAZGNH010000207.1:0-5031 GCA_964527025.1 uncultured Chthoniobacterales bacterium
GGCGACGGTGCGGCCGGCGGTGTTGACCCTGCCGGCGCCGGTGATGCCTTGGACGGCAGGAACGAGGAGGGCGGCGAGGATGGCGATGAGGCCCATGACAACGAGAAGCTCGATGAGGGAGAAAGCGCGCGGGGCGGGTCCGGGGTGCGCAAGGAGGCAGGATTTCACGGCGTCGGCTCCTCTTGCCTTACCTCACTCTCGGATGTGTCGAATTGCAGGGTGGTCTGCATGTTGGCTGCGGGGTTGATTTCGTCGATGCGGATACGCTGGAAACCATCCTTTTCGGAGAAGCGGGGGCTGCGGGTGGTGGCGTCGAGTCTGCCGAGGGAGGCGAGGTTGAGCGAGTCGACTATGACCTTGGCCAGCTCGGGAGTGCAGGGCTGCATATCCAGCTGGAGAAAGAGGCGCTTGGCACCCATGGCCTGGAAGCGCATCCCTTCTTTACCGAGCGGGAGCAGTTGGCCCGTTAAGTCACCCTCAAGTTGTTTTTTCGCCGAATCCGATCCGTTGGGCGCAGAGGCGGCCAGTTTTTGCCGAAACTCATCGAGGGTCGCGCTTTGGGAAGCAAAATCGACCACGGTGAGAGAAATTTTGACGGGCTTGTCCGACTCGGGAGGCGTCCATTCGAAGATACGGACTCCCGTGGTGAGGGGAACGCCGGCGCCCCCCAGATCGGTTTCAGCGCGGGAGGTGGTAAGTTTCGACCCGGGGAGAGCCCCCGGCATGGCGGCCAAGAGCTCCCGGGGAGGAATGGAAAGCGTGGCGCTTGCTTGGGCGAGCGAGGAGGCCTGCGGCAGCACGGAGAGTAGGAGAGCGAAAACGCTGGCTCCGGGCAGTGACAAATGGCGGGTGGTGCGAGGTTTTTTCACAAGAGGAATTTGCGAGTGGTATGGGTCAACTTCAGGGGAGGAATTTCAGGGCGGAAATCTCGACTTTCTGCGGAATGAGCCAGTCGTCGGCGGTATTCGGACGACCGTCGACGCCGAGGTTAGACCAGCCGTTGGGTCGCGTTTCGTTGCCGTAGCCGCCGCTGTCAGTTCCCTTAACATTGATTCGCGTTCCGCGGTTTCCATTGGCCTGATAGGATGCCCGGGTGAAGACCTGCAAGTCGCCCTGCGACTCGGGGCCGAGGAAAAATCCGCTTCCGTCTTCATCGGGTGAGCGGCTGATGGTGGCTTCGAGGCGGGCGGTGGCGGTCGGGGTAAAGGTCCCGTCGGGGGCCTGGCGGAGGGGTTGGGCAACGACGAAGACGCGGTAGTCGTCGCACTGGGTGGTGATGATGTCGGCAAGGTCGCGGGCGAGGGCCTCTTTTGTGGTTTCGTCCGCTCCCGAGTCCGCCACCCCTGGCACCTGGCAAATCTGCCCGGGATAGACAAACATGTCATCCGGGCCGATGGATTTGCCCGAGCCGGCGGCGGAGGCGATGCTGCGGGAGAGAAGCTCGGGATTGGAGACTCGGTCACCAAGGAGGGCTTCCAAGGGGCGCGCTCGTTCGATGCCCCAGGGCCAGAGGGTGGCGTTGATGTTCAGTTTGCCGTCGGTCTGGTCGCAGATGCTGCGGTCATAAGGGACATAGAACAGGCTCCAGAGCAGCCAATCGGGCACGGGGTCGCTGGTTTGTTGAAATTTCATGGTCTGCCACGGGATGCCCGAGTTCACTCCCGTGGGGATACTTGAGAGGTAACCCACACCCGGGAGGCCCAAGATGCGCGAGGCGGTCTGGGTCTCGAGGTGGTGGTCGGTCCTGGTGCCCGAAATGCGGCCGCGCAGCATGCCCCGCACGTGGGGCAGGAGCGGGTCCGGACGGTAGAGATCGGCGGTGGCCGTGGGGTTATAGACCGAGTTCTGGCCGCCGATAGTGTCCGTGACGTTTGTCACCCAATCGCCTCGGCGGCGGGTAACCCGTGGGTCGTTGGCTTCGAGGGAAACGGTGACTCCGGATGATTGTTCGGGGATGGGATTGCCCACATTGAAATTCGGAAAAGAAAATTCAAACAGCTCGTCCACGCCGTCGGCGGGGGTCCCGTTGCCCTCGAAGTCTGGAAAAATGCCGGGGAGAACCGCCGCGTAGGTGGGACTGTTGGCGCCGGTGGTGCTTCCCGCGGCGTCGAGCCCAACGGCAAAATGAAGAACCATAAGGCGGATTTTAACTTTTAAGTCCACCGATGGGCCGGCCGGGCTGAAAGGGCCGATGATGATGCTATTGGGTGTTCTCATGGCGACAGTGGCGTATTGACCGGGACCCACGACCGAGGTCAGGCTACCGATCCAGCTGGACCTGCCAGTGTTGCGATCGTCCGGGTCGGAGATGCTGGTCTGATCCACGCGATAGGCCACGCCATTGACTTCGCAGACCACGTCGGTGAGGTGAACGCCGAAGTTGGAATAGCCGCTGTAAGCCGGCGCGCGCGACCTTAGCGACCAGAGAGCGGGGAGAAACATCTCCGCGCGAAACTCGATACGGATGAATCGATCGTTGGTGGTGCCCAATGCGCTTTCGGAGGGCGGAGTGAGCCAGGCAGGGTTGTCCAGCACGAAAACGAAGGCATCCTGGCTTCCCCATTGGGAGATTCTTTCGAGGGGCGCGGAAAGCGTCCCTTTAGCCAGATCTGTAAGGGTGCGGACGCCTGAATTGATGATGCGCGCGACCTGCGTGTTGGGCGGGTCAGTCGGGGGGGTAGCCGGAAAGATCTGCATCGGCACGCTGAATGCCCGAGCCACCACTTCGTTGAGCAGCGGTCCGCCGTAGGTTCCCAGCCGCCGAAACGGTGGAACTGTGGAATTAGCCGGCACATAGGGCAGGCGGCGTCCGCTGAAATGTTTCTTTGTCGCATCTGTAAATCGGGGAGTATCCGGGCTGCCCGGATCCAGCACCGTATCCTCAGTTTGATTGAAAAGGAGCATGGTGCGCGTGCGTCCCTGATGTTCGGGGGCGAGCTGGTTGTCCAGAAAGGTGGCCATTTCCACGGTCACCTGATCGGCCTCGCCGGGCGACGATGTGTCGTATTTCGCGGCGAGACTGCTCGGCACTCCCGGCAGAGGCCCGGCCAGATGCTGTTTGATCGCCCAGAGGACCGACAATCGGTGCGGCGTCGCTCGGTTCCTAAATGAATCTGTATTGTTAAAAAACCCGCCCGTGAGATCGCGGATCATGAGGCGATGGTTGCGGCCAGGGTTTGCCGTGTCGAATGTGTCCCAGCTCGGGTTGAGGGCGGGCATTTGCACCATCCGCGTGTCTTGGATAGTTTCGTAAACATTGAGTGCAGTATAGCCTCCGGGTTCTGTGGTATTCGGGATGTTGGTGAAAAGCCGGACATTGCGGCGCACGTAGGTTTCGGTGAGGTCGTTGCGTTGATCGGCATTGGCCCGGGAGGGGAAACTCAGAGCCAGCTTTGGCGTGCCCCAGGGGGTGATCTCCGGGGTGCGCCCGCGCACGGTGATGTAGCCCTTGTTGGCTTCGAACGTGTCGGCATCCACGATGCGCTTCCAATCCTCCGGGGCATCGAAAAAGCGGACGCTCAGATCGACGTTCCCGGCCAGCGCCGGGTCCCAGTAAAAGGGTTCCGTGCCGGTCACCACCTCCCCGCCCCGCAGCATGGAGGTGAGCGCGTCGGCCCGCAGGAAATAGGATCCGGCGTAGCGGAAGGTGTTGAAGCCCTCCTCTTCGGAGACGCCATCGAGATACGAGAGGTTGATCGAGCTGGGGTGGGCGGTGAGATACTGCGGGGTGTTTTGCAGGGTCGTCTGGAGGTTGAGCGTGGAAAAGGTGGGGCGCCCCGTATCCGCATCGATCCCGACGCGGTCGGAGACCCACGGGTTGCGGGCCCAGACGAAATTGCGATATTGGGACAGGAACTGGGCTTGATTCAACGTGGGCAGGGAGGTGGTCAGGCCTTGGACCCAGGATTGGAGGCCGGGCATATTAAACTCGGTCATCCCCAAGCCCGCCGTATTGAGGTTGACGCGGCCGTTTTCGATATCTGCCCAGTAGGCGTAGCGACCGATCACGCCTGAGGCGGGCGGGGTGGTCGAGGTGGAGCCGTCCTCGCTGACATAAATCCAGCGCACGCGCATCTCGGGTGCGGTGGAGAACTCTTGGTTGGGCGGCAGGATGGGAAAGGTGCCATCGGAGAGCCGGGCGTTGAGGTCCACGGATTCATCGGGGTTGGTGTTTCCGGTGCCGTCGCCGGAGTGCAGGTCCACCTGGTCCCAGCCGCTGCCACTCCAGATGCGCAGGCGTCCGGGAGCGGCGGCCCAGTGCCGGTCGAGCGGGATGGAAGCGATCTTGCCGGCCACCTCGTCCAGTGCCGCATCGGCGAGGCTGCGGGCGGATTCTTGGGCGAGGGCGTTGGAAGCCACGCGGCGGTCGCTGGAGGCGATGGACAGGGCCAGGACGACGAGGAGAACGACCATGGCCACGGTGATAAGCGCGATGGTGAGCGCGCTGCCGGCTGCGCGGGGATGGAGTCGTGGTGGGGCAAGTTTCATCGTGCGGAGATGGGAAGCGAAACGGTGGTGGAATAGACGCGGGCACTGGCAGCGATTTCCGGCGGGAGCGCGGCGACAAATGCATCAATATCTGCCCAGAAGTTCGCGCTGACCGGCGGGTAAGTGGGTAACGCAGTCAGGTTGCGAAGCGCTCTGGGCGGAAGAACCACGATGGCCAGCTCCACCATCGGCGGGAGGGCCGGACCGTGCCGGTGTTTGAAACGTGTGGGATTAGCCCTGTCTAAAAGCTGACCCGTATCCCAAGAATATCCGTCCAGCGAATCAAAAACACCAACGGCATCCAACGTCTTCGGGTCGGTAAATGCAGAGGCTCCGGCCGGAGTGTGCGTGATATGGAAGTGTGAAGCGAAAAGATTTAAGAACTTTTGACTTCTTCCTGTCGCGTTGGTGGCGACCAAAGGGGGCTGCCGGGAAATGGTATTCCCGGTCGGGTCGAGGGCACGGACAAAAAACCCGATGACATAGTCTGCCACCCAGCCTTGGAAGCCATTATCGCTGGTGCCCGGGGCGATTTCCCCGGCC
>CAZGNH010000208.1:0-2359 GCA_964527025.1 uncultured Chthoniobacterales bacterium
CCCGCCGGTCGGAACAATCCGCCAACCCCAACACACACTGCCCCATCCATGCCCGCCCATCCATCGCCGTCCCAATCTCCAACAACGAAATCTCCCCCGGCGGCCGCCGCAACCACGTCCCCCCCTTGTGCCCCCTCTTCGAGACAATCAACCCCGCCGCCGCCAACCGCTTGAAAATCTTCGCCAAATACGGCCCCGGCACCCCAGACTCCTCCGCCACATCACGGATCAAACGCGCCCGGCCACCCTCCGCCTCCAAACACGCCAGCGCCTGGATCGCATACCCCGTGCTCTGTGAAAGTGACAGCATCGCTCAGTCAAGAAAATCCCATCCTCCACAAAGAAGATCAGCATGTCCAGAAAAAAGATGACCTCTTTGTCCAGAGCCGCCGACCCGCTGTGCTTGAAGTCAACCAATTCAGATGGAAAGACCGCAAGATGATGTTTTTTCTCTCGCGGATTCCCTGAGAACCCGCGCTAAATGTTATCCTTTGGTTTGACCCTGGGAGCCCGCCGATCCCAATCCGTGGTGGCGTTCAATTCACTGAGCCCTCAACTTAAGTCCCCTCCCTATTCTTGACGAGCCCGTGGTGCCGGGGATCAAGCGACCAGGGAGGACATGTAGGCGGAGGGTTCGTAGTCTTCGATGAGGACCGTGACTTCTCCGTCGCGGAACATGCGTACCTGGGAAACCCGGATTTCGGGGGTTTTGTGCGGCGCGAAGAGGATGTCGTCGTGGGTTGCGTTGGCGTGCTCGGCGAATTTGTCGGGGGTGAGGGAGCCGCCGAGGTGGTCGCTGCGCCCGGTGGCCACATGGACGGTTCCACGCACTTTTTCGTCCTGGATGTCGCGCCCGCTGAACGGGAGAAGCTGGGTCCCGAAGCCGAGTTCGCCGAGTTCGCCGGTGACCGGGTCGGAGGCGAGTTTTTGGTTGTGGGCGGCGACGGTTTCCGGGTTGCCCGAGAGCAGGAAGGCTTCGGTGATGCGCCCTCCGGCGACATGCATGAGACCGATGGTTCCATCCTCGTATTTCATGGGGAATGCGCCGGAGGCCCCGGTGGGAACGAAATACACCTCGCCCGCGGGAAGATTGGCGACATCGGGTTCGTCCCCGAGGCAGAGGCCGTGGCTCTTTTGGGCTTCCTGCCCGCCAAGGTCCAAGTCCAGTGTGTGACGCTCCCCGGCAGTCTTGAAGTCAATCTCGACCCAGTCGGCACGCGTCATGCCAAGCCGGAGCTTCTCGGCCTCGTCGCTCACCTCGTTGTAATCGACGGCAAGGCCCGAGCCGAGGATGATCTTGTTGACCCCGTGCAGGGTCGCACCCCGGAAGCCGAACTTTTTGGCATGGGCGGTGAGCGGGGCGGTCGCCGAATACGTCGAAATACAAAGGATGATGTCGTAGGCCGTGTAAATGTCTCTTGCGAGGCTCAACTGCCGCCCGTCGGGAGCCCATGCCTCGTCGGGCAGGTCCAAATTGCTCCCCCCGGTCACACGATACGCATACATGTCACCACCCCCGAGCCCCAGCTCCGCAAGCACCCCCCCGCGCAGGGCCTCGTAAAACTCGGTGAATGCATGCCTCTGAATCGACAAATCCGGATTTTCCAAAAACTTGAAGTTTGTGACATCACGCGGGTCGTCGAGGTCGATCAAAATGCAGATCTTTTGCCCGGGTTTCGGGGCGAAGGTGTTTTTCAGAAGCCTTGAGAGGCTGAAGGGGGGGAACGTGCGCGCGGTGATCTGGTCGGAAATGCTCATGGTTTTCATACATGCCACCTTACGCGCCGGATGGCAAACCCGATGCACGCGATTTCAGCGCACCACACCCTCCATGAGCAATTTTTCAACGAATCCCGTGTGGTAGATGCCCGACCGGAAGGCTGCATTTTGCATGATGGCCTGCTGGAACGGGATGGTCGTTTTGACCCCCGTGATCAAGTATTCGCCGAGGGCGCGGTGCATGCGGTTGATGCAGGCGGGGCGGCTCGAGGCCGTGGCGACGACCTTGGCGATCATCGAGTCGTAGTTGGGGGGAATCGGGTAGCCGGCATAGGCGTGGGAGTCGATGCGCACGCCGCGTCCGCCCGGGGCGTAATAGAGCTCAATCTGGCCGGGGCAGGGCTGGAAGTTGTTTTCCGGATCTTCGGCATTGATGCGGCACTCCATGGCATGGTGGCGCGGGCGGGCGTTGACCACGTAGTCGCTGAGGCGCTCGCCGGCGGCCACCTGGATCTGCTGCTTGACAAGGTCGCAGCCGTAAACCTCCTCGGTGATCGGGTGCTCGACCTGGATGCGCGTGTTCATCTCCATGAAATAAAAATTTCCGGAGTCATCGACCAGATACTCGATCGTGCCCGCG
>CAZGNH010000209.1:0-5085 GCA_964527025.1 uncultured Chthoniobacterales bacterium
TCGGTCGCAGACAGGCGCGGTTCCTCGTGGATCTCGAGGCCCAACCCGTGGCCGAGCCCGTGGAAGAATCCGCGCCACCGGCCATCGTGGATTTCGTCGGGGCGGCCATTTTCGCGGAAGAACGTTTTGATGGCCTCCTGGAGGCGGGCGCCACCGGCGCCGGGTTTGATGGCACGGAGGGCGCGGCGCTGGGCTTCGAGGCAGAGTTCCCAGAGTTCGCGTTGGGGATCACCGGCTTTTCCGCGCACGACGGTGCGTGTGATATCTCCGAAGTAGCCGGTCGATGGATCGCGCGGGAAGACATCGAGGATGAGGAGTTCGTGGGCTTTGAGGGGACCGTGTCCCTTTCCGTGCGGGTCGCAGGCCTGTTCACCACAGGCCACAATCGCATCCATGCGCACTTCTCCCCCGGCACGCAGCACCGCCATCCCAATCTCCGTGCGCAACAGATCGGACGTAAGCACCCTGCGGCCCCATGCCAGCACGCCGCTTTTGCGGATCGACGACGCGGCCAAGACCTCAAAGGCGCGCGCCATGCCCGCCTCGGCAATCCGGGCCGCAGCCCGCAACGCACGAACCTCCCCGGGCGTTTTGATGCGGCGGCTTGGAAAAAACGGCCCTTTGGCTGTGTGAAGCCGGATCCCGTGCCGCTTGAGCGCCCGCGCAAGAGCAAGGGGAAAAGCCGCGGGCACACGGACTTTTTTTGCTTTTTGCGATTTGAGGAAGGCGGCCAGGACGCGCGCGGTCGGGGGCCTGTGGCCGCCTTTGCGGGTGAGTTTTTCTTCGAGGGCCGAGTAGGAGACGATTTTTGCTTCGGGGCACTCCCGCCGGGCGCGGTCGATTTCCAGGTTGTTGAGAAGGAGGGTCGGGCGCCCGCGCCCGCGGATCCACGAAAACGGGTCGGGGGCGCGGAAGCCGGTTGCGTAAAGCAGGTCGGGGCAGTCTTCGCTTGCGGCATGGATGAAAGATTTCATGCGCGGGGCATTTTGGGCATGGTGTGCGTGATGCGCAAGCTCACGCACCGTTGGATCCGCCATGCCTCGGCGGCATGGGAGGACGCATGGGTCGAGCGTCTGGGGTTTCTGGGGCCGGAGAATCTGGTGGTGATCCGCCGTCCCGGTTCGCGTCTGATGACGCTCGAAGCGTATTGCGACAGAAAGACCTCGCAACGGCTGGTCGCGCATTTTGGAGGCCGGGCCGCCCCGGTGCCAGCGAGGCCCGCTCCCGCCGGGACTCGCAAATCCCCTCTCCCGATCCGCGGCAAACTCGTTGTCCACGGCGACGCCGCGGCATGGCGGCGCGCGGGAGGGACATCAACCAGCCCCCCGGCCATCCACATCCCCGCGGGCATGGCCTTTGGAACAGGCGACCACGCCACCACCGCCACCTGCCTGCGCCTGTTGTGCGACCACCTGCCAGCACCGGGATTCACCGCCGCCGACGCGGGCACCGGAACCGGCATCCTCGCCATCGCCTGCGCGGCCCTCGGCGCCAAAACAGTCCACGCCTTCGACAACGACCCGTCCGCGGTGAAAACCGCACGCGCCAACATACGCCTCAACCGCGCGCACGGCGTGATCCTCCAAAAGGCCTCCGCCGAAGACTGGATGCCCCCCCGGCCCGTTGCCCTCGTCACAGCCAACATCTTCAGCGGCCTGCTGATCTCCTGCGCACCGCGCATGGGCCGCTGGTTGCGTCCGGGCGGTCTCCTGATCCTCTCGGGAATTCTCGCGGACCAGTGGGACGCGGTCCGGACGGCATTCACAGGCCGTGGATTTGTCACCCTGCAGGTGACGGGACGCGGCAAATGGCTCGCCGCCTGCCTGCAAAAACCCCGCACGCGGGAGAAGACGGTCAGGCCTCCATCAGCCATGAACGGGCCTCTGCAGGATCCAAAAAAACACGCACACAGAGCGAGCGGTTGACGGCAACCGTTTCCCAGAAGTCCGCCTCTTCGGCAAACCGGTATTCAATGGCCATGGCGTTTGGGACGGTGCTGCCGGGCTCTAACGCGGGTCGTCTTTGACGGGCACGGTGGTCGGGGAATCCCTCGAGACGGTGCCATCGTCAAACTCGTTGCGGTTCAGGGAGTGGAGGTGCCTGAAGAGTTTGATCAAATCAACAATTCCCCCGATGCCAAACCAGAAAAACGTGATCATCGCCGCCGCAGCCATGATGAAAATCTGGATCGTCCACCACCATGCCCACCAGCCGTCGGTCATCACACCGGGAAAAAGAACATTGAAAATGGTCACCACCAAAAAGACCGAAAAGAAAAACCCCAGCCATCCGATCTTGAGGTAATAAATCAGGCGGTCGCCGCGGGTGAATTCGACGCCGATGCCGATCATCCGCTGGAAGCGGGTCAGGCCGGCGGCCACGGCCTCCTCGCGCATCCGCAGCCGCTGCCCCTTGTCCCGGTGCAGCATGGCGTCCAAATCGAAGGGCTCGTGCCGGGTGAGCATCGAGAGAATCACGTAGGCGGAAACCGAGCAGAGAGCCGCAAAAAAGGCAACCTGCATCCCATTGAATGGAAAATTTGGCGCAATCTGCGTGAGCCCCGGGATGACATGCCACCCCTGCCTGAGCACCAATCCGGTGCTGCCGATCACGGATCCCGTGACCATGGCTCCCCATGCCCCCGCCGTCGTCCCCCAGCGGGTATACAAACCACCAATAATCACACTGCCCGCCCCCCCGAGATAAATGGCGCCCGTGAGCGCCCAATACATGTAGATGTACTCCTTGATCGGAAAGAGCAGGCCGAAAACAAACACAAACACGGCAACCCCCACCACCGCAGCCCGCAAAAGAAACATGTGCGCGGCCGGGGACAGATGCTTGTTGCGGATGGGCATCACCACATCCTGAATGAAGATGCTTCCCCACGAGTGCAGGTAGGTGTCGTCGGTCGAGATCGCCGCCGCGATGAGCGCCGCACAAAAAAGGCCGAGCAGTCCGGCCGGCAAAAGCTGGTTCAGCGCCACGGGCACCTGCATTTGCTTGACCAACTGCGGATCGCCCATGCCACCAAGCGTGTTGCTTACCGCCGCAACCGTATCCGCATTCCCCAGCCCGTGCATAAATACATACACACACACCGGAATGCTCACCATCGTCAGCAACTGGATCAAACTGCGCCACTCGCCAAGCACCCGCGCCATCTTCGCCTCATGCGGGCTCTTGGCGCTCGAATTGTAGGCCTGCGACCCCTGCCATGCCATGTAGTTGTAAACCGCGTTGAAGGCCAAAATCAGGAAAAAAAAGACGTTGAAATCGGGAATTTCCGACTGGTCGAACGGATTGACCATGGATTTGCCCGGCGGAGCCTGTGTGACCAGTGTCTCCATGATGTTGCCCCACCCAAAGGTGAGTAGAAGAAAAAACGTGGCCAAAATGAATGCGAGCATCATGATCTGGCTTTGCAAAAAGTCCGCGATCATGACGGTAATCTGCCCCCCCATCAGGGTGATCACCACCGCCGTGGTGAGCATGGCGGCCATGACGGGAGCCGTGGTCGGAATGACCCAACCCAAAAGGGTCAACTCCACCGGAAACCCGAAGAAATACACGATAAAACGCGCCGTCACCAACGGGAAAATCCCGTAGTTCAAAATCCCCGAAAGAAACGCCAGAATCCCGGCAAAAATCCGGAAGTTGTGGCTGTAGCGCATCTCGTAAAATTGCGCAATCGTCATCGCCTTCGTCGCCCGAAACCGGTAAATCACATAGCCCGACAACGCAATCACCAGAGCGATCGGCGCCATCATCTGCGCCCACCACAACGCCCCGAATCCCGCCTGATAGAACTTCTCGAAATTCGCAATGATCGTGATCGCCCCGAAACTCGAAGTCCCCATCGCCAAGGTCAAAAGGTAACGCCCGGCACACCGGTTCGCCGAAAGAAAATCCGCAACGCTCCGGTTCAACCTCTGCGCATATATGGACACCCCCACGACCAAAGCAAACGTCCCAACAACTATGCTCCAATCCAATACCCCCAGATTCATGCCGGGCAACTATCCGGGCTCTTGACCAACGGGACAAGCAGAATTATTTTTTCGGATCAAATTTTTTGCTTTTTGGGGGATTCCATCGTTCGAGGGATTCCGCGTGGAGGTGGCGTTTGCGGGATTGAGAGTTGAGGAGGCCGTATTTGGGGCTGAAGAAGTAGGCGAGGACGAAGAGGGCGCCAAGGAGCATGACGATTGCGGGGCCGGATGGGATATTGGCCCAGAACGAGAGGAGGAGGCCGGCGATGGCACCGGAGGCGCCGAGAGCGCCGCCGGCCCATGGGATGAGGGAGTAGTTGTCGGAGAGAAGGTAGACGGTGGCGGCGGGCAGGACCATGAGGCCGAGGGCGAGGAGTACGCCGACGGCCTGGAGGGAGGCGACCATGGTGAGGACGATGAGCACCATGAGGAGGCCGAGGATGGCGTTGACAGGCACGCCCTGCGTGCGGGCAACAGAAACCTCGAAAATGGCGAGCAGGAGGGGCCGGGCAAACAGGGTGAGGGAGAGGATCGCGAGGGAACCGACGGCGAAGGCGATCCAAAGGTCGGAATCCGAAATCCCCAGGATGTTGCCGAAGAGGAAGTGGTCGAGGCTCACGCGCACGTTGGCGAATTTGATGAGGGCGATGCCGAAGGCGAAGGCGATGACGTAGAGGGAGGCGATGGCGGTTTCTTCCTTGATGCGGGAGCTGCGCGAGATGCAGTGGCCGGCAAGTGCGACAAGGATGGCCGCAAGGAGACCCCCGGCGACGAGTCCCATCGGGTTGAGGCCGACGAAGATGGCGGCGAGGGCAAGGCCGGGAAGGAGGGAGTGGGAAAGGGCGTCGGCAACGAGGGCCAGACGCCGCAGCACAACAAAGGCCCCCACGAAACCGTTGGCAAAACCAATCATCAAACATGCCAGCAGCGCGCGCCGCATGAACTCGTATTCGAGCGGTTCAAGCAACCAATTCATGACGGGCGGCCCGAAAAGACGGGCGTCGAGAAGGCCTTGCGGACGGCCTCTTCGGTGAAGGCTTCGGGTGTGGGGCCGTAGGCGACGAGTTCGCCGTTGAGGATGAGGACGTGGTCG
>CAZGNH010000210.1:0-2022 GCA_964527025.1 uncultured Chthoniobacterales bacterium
GATCGCCATGGAAAAGACGATCCGCTTCGCCATCCGCGAGGGCGGACGCACCGTCGGTGCCGGACGCGTGTCGGAAATCCTTGACTGACCCCCACCGGAAGACGCCATCCTATCACATCACAGGACAGTAGCTCAATTGGTAGAGCAGCGGTCTCCAAAACCGCCGGTTGGGGGTTCGAGTCCCTCCTGTCCTGCGTGACCGGCGCAAGCCGCAGCATTCCATGTTCGCCAAACTGAAAAAATTCACCGGAGAAGTCCGCGGGGAGCTGGCCAAGGCCCAGTGGCCGTGGGATCCGAACGAGAAGGGGTTCCGCCGTTACAAGGAGCTGGCGGACTCGACGGTCGTGGTGATCGTGGCAATGCTGATCCTCAGCGGATACATCGCATTTTTCGACTCGGTCCTGATCACCATCGTCGGTTTCCTCATCCGTTGAAACACCCCGCCGCTCTCCGGACTTCCCCATTTATCCAGCCATGCCAATAGCCCCGCGAAACCAGTGGTTCGTCGTTCACGTCCTCTCCGGCCACGAACAAAAAGTCAAAGAAAACCTCGACCGGCGCATCCAGCGCGACGAAATGGGGGACCACATCTTCGAGGTGCTCATCCCGACCGAGCGGGTTCAGGAAATCAAACGCGGCAAAAAGACCGAAACAACCCGCAAGTTTTTCCCCGGCTACCTGATCGTCAACATGCACCTGCTCGACGAAAACAACGGGCTCATCGAAAAAACATGGTATTTCATCAAGGATACCGAGGGCGTGCTCGGCTTCGCCGGCACCAAGGACCGCCCGACCCCCATGCGCGCCAAGGAAATCGACGCCCTGCTCGCCCAGGTCAAGGAACGCGAGGACTCGATCAAACCGAAAATCAGCTTCGAGGTCGGAGACAAGGTGAAGGTCGCCGACGGCCCGTTCCAAAACCAGAATGGGATCGTCGAGGAAATTGATCCCGAGCGCGGCAAACTGCGCGTGTCGGTGACCATTTTCGGGCGAGAGGCGCCCGTGGATCTCGAATACTGGCAGGTCGAAAAAGGCTGAGACGCATCCGCTGTGTTACGGCAAGCGCCGGCACCACCGGCCCTTGGGAACGGGCGGGGGGTGCAACGCAGGCTTGGAGAGCCGGGGCCGGGCTTTCAAACTGCCGAATGCCAGCCCCGAAGGAGCGAGAGAATCAACATCGGACCCTTCGCGGCCGGCAGATGGCGGCAGATCGCCCTGGGCGGTCGCCGTTTTCGGGTTGAAGGTTCGCCGGCGGTGCGTTCCCTGCGCGCAAAACGTGTTGACAGAGATAAAATGTCTGTCAAATTGAAAGACATGAAAACCGTCACAACACGGGAAATTCAGCAGCATACCCGTTCGGTGCGCGAGCGTTTGGAGGCCGGAGAAATGCTGCAATGGATGCTGCGTGGTCGCGTTGTCGCCCACTTGAAGCCTGCAACTCCGCACGGTGCCGGATCCGACTGGCCGGATCCGCTCCAACGGCTGCGGACCATCTATGGAAAGGGCAGGGACGGCGGGCGGGCGTCGGCCTCCAAACAAATTTATCAGGACCGTGGCTGAATTTTCCCACTATTTCGACAGCGGGGTTCTGGTGAAAATCTACCATTTGGAGCCGGGGTCGCCTGAAGCTTCCAAGCGGATCAAGCGGGCCGGGTGTCTCCCTCTGCCTTTTTTGACGGAGATGGAGATCCGCAACGCCCTGCGTGTACTTCACGGGCGCAAGCAGCTCACGAAAAAGCAACTTGAAGAAGCCCAGGCACTGATCGACTCGGACATCCGCGGGGGCCGCCTCGCACGAACCGCACCGGAGCCCGCGAAGGTGGCCGCCACCGCGGAGAATCTCTCCCGAAGTTTCAGTGCCGCAACCCTGTGTCGTACTCTGGATCTGCTGCACGTGAGCCTTGCTGTTGTCCTGGAGGTCTCCCACTTCCACACCGGCGACCGGCGTCAAGCCGCCCTTGCAAGGAAAGCCGGACTCCGCGTCTCGTTTTTGGGCAAAACTTCCTGAGGCAAAGCTGGTGG
>CAZGNH010000211.1:0-1947 GCA_964527025.1 uncultured Chthoniobacterales bacterium
ATCGGCGGGATCCCCGCCAATCTCGGCCGCGGCGCCAACCTGCGGGATGCCAAACATTTCGTGATCGAAGGCGACGAATACGACACGGCCTTTTTTGACAAGCGCAGCAAATTCCTCCACTACCTGCCCGAGCTGGTTGTGGTGAACAACATCGAGTTCGACCATGCCGACATTTTCCGCGACCTCGAAGACATCAAGACGAGTTTCCGCCACTTTCTGCGGATTGTTCCCTCGGAGGGCATGGTGCTTGTCAATGCGGACGACCCGCATGCCGTGGATGTCTGCAAGGCGTGTCCGGCGCCGGTCCTCGAGGTCGGGTTTTCCTCGAATGCGGGCAACCGGATCCACGATGTCGGACGCACTGCGGGCGGATCCTCCTTCACGCTCTTCGGCGAGCGGTTCGAGATTCCGCTCATCGGCGACTTCAACATCCGCAACGCCGCGATGGCCGCATCGGCGGCCCACTTCTACGGGGTTGCGCCCGGCGCGATCCGCGGGGCCTTTGCCTCCTTCGCCGGCATCCGGCGCCGCCAGGAAGTCCGGGGGGTCGCCGCCGGAGTGACGGTCATCGACGATTTCGGCCACCACCCGACCGCCATCCGGGAAACCCTCTCGGCCCTGCGCACGCGCCACGAAGAGGCCCGCCTCTGGGCCCTCTTCGAACCCCGCTCAAACACCACCCGCCGCAACATCTTCCAGCACGATTTGCCTGCCGCCTTCGCCCATGCCGACGGCGTCTTCATCGCCGGCGTCGCCCGCCTCGACCAAATCCCCGCCGCCGAACGCCTCGACCCGGACCGTGTCGTCGCCGACCTCGTCGCAGGGGGCAAACAGGCCTTTTACGAACCCTCTCCCGCCGCCATTGTGAACCGGTTGGTCCCGCTCCTGCGCGACGGGGATGTCGTCGTCGTCTTCTCGAACGGCGGCTTCGGCGGAATCCACGAAATGCTCCTCGACGCCCTCGCCACAACGCATCAATAAGCCGTCGGGCAACGCGGGATGGTCCTGCGGTTCACATGGTGATTCGGACGGCGAACAGGGCGAGGCCGATGAGGATTGTTGCGCCGAGCAGGGCGGTGATGCGCCGTCGGATGCCGCGTTCGCCGAGTGCCCAAACGAGCCCGAGTTTGGTGAGTGAATTGGCGACGGCGGCAAGGACGATGCAGGCAATGGCAAATTGGGAATCGAGCCCGCCGCCTCGGAAGACATTGGAGAGGGACAGGGCGATGGCGTCGAGGTCGGTCAGGCCCGAGAGGAAGCTGGCGGCAAGCAGCCCAGCATCGCCGACGGTTGCGTTGGCGGCTTTGACGACAAACACGACCACGGCGTAGAGAGCGGCAAACTGGAGGGCGATTTTGAGGCTCAGGGGGTTTTTGTAGTCGCCTTCGCCGCCTCCGGACGGGCGGCGGTGAAGAAACTGCCACGCCGCAAAGGCCGCGCCGGGGATGCTCATGACCGCCATGTCGGGCACAAGGGCCAGTGCCAGCGGCGGGCTGACCGCCACCACCAGCACCAGCACACGCCACAACATCACCGTGCAGGCAAGGATGATCGCCAGCGAACAGTCCGCCGCCAAATCCGGCCGTGCCCGGCTCAGCCGGCTCATGCTCAGCGTTGTGGCCGTGCTGGACGCCATCCCGCCGGCCACCCCGGTGAGGGCGATGCCCATGGACTCGCCGAGAAGCCGCACGGCCACGTATCCCGCAAACCCAAGACCCGACACCAGCACCACCATCAGCCATACGGAACGCGGGTTGAAGGCGTCGAACGGCCCGAACGCCTGGTCGGGAACCAGCGGCAGCACAACCCCGGACACCGCCAAAAACTGCAAAGCCATACGCACATCCCCCCGTGTGAACCCGCGCGAAAGACCGTGGATGGCCGGTTTGCTGGCAAGCAAAATCAGCAAGACGACCGCAAGCATCACCGCCACCCTCCATTGGCCCG
>CAZGNH010000212.1:0-2161 GCA_964527025.1 uncultured Chthoniobacterales bacterium
CCACTCCCTCGACCACTTGGTGGATTGATTTCTCAAACTTCTTCCAAGGCGTCGGAACCCTCGGCGGCGGGGATATTTCCCTCTTGGCGGGGGACGACATCATCAATGTGGATGCGGTGGCACCCACCAACGCGCGCATGGCTGGCCGGGATCCGCTCACCGGGTTGAACATTGCCCCGAGTGCCGCCAATCTGCTTGAACACGGCGGCGGCGACATCCTTGTGAAGGCCGGGAGGGACATCAGCGGGGGGATTTACCTTGTCGAGCGGGGCGACGGGGAGCTTTTCGCCGGGCGCGATATCACAACCAATGCCGCCCGCTCGCCTTCCCTGTATCTGCTTGGGACAAGCGGTGAACCGCCCTCGGTGATCGAAAGCAGCAGCCCCGCAGTTTTTGATCGCCGCACGTGGCTCCCAACGACCCTGTTTGCAGGCAAGTCGGCTTTCGACGTGCGGGCGCGCGGCGACGTCCTCCTCGGGCCGGTCGTCAATCCGTTCCTGATGCCCCAGGGGGTCAACAACAAATTCTGGTACAAGACGTATTTCCAGACCTATTCACCCGGGGCCTCGTTCGAAGTTGTTTCGCTTGGAGGAAGCGTGACCCACCGGCTGGTGGCGTCGCCGCCCGGTGGCGGCATCGAGCAGATTCTCGGCCTGTGGCTGCGCACCCAGAATCTCTACGCGGGCGTTGCCAGCACGCTGAATGCCTCGAATTTTCAACCGTGGATCCGGCTGGCGGAAACAGATGTGTCGATGTTTGCGACGGCGGGGTCCGTCGCTCCGCCGACCCTGCGCAGCACGGCCTTTGGCGGGGATGTGAACATCGTGGGGAGGATGAACCTGTTTCCATCGCCGACGGGCACGATCGAGATGGCGGCGACGGGATCGGTTGTGGGTCTCCACCCCATCGGGCGGGCGATTGTTAACACACGCCCGGTGACGGTTTGGGCCTCCGCCTCGGTGAATCTCTCCGATGCGTCGCCCGGATCGCTTGCGGGCATCGCCTCGCCTGCCGCTTATGCGTCCCTCTCGTCGGTCGGGCGCAACCTGCAGGCCTCGCGCGAGACCCGAGCCAGCGCACTCACCGGTTTTGATGCCTCCTTTGCCGAAACCGGATCCATCAGTGGAGTTGCGCGTTCGGTGCAGGTCCAAAGGGCACTTCATGACAACGGCATCCTCCACCGCAACGACCCGGAGCCCCTGCGCCTCTACTCGCTCTCGGGCGATATCACCGGGCTGACCCTCTACTCACCGAAGTTCTCCCAAATCCTTGCCGGGCGCGACATCACCGACATCGCCTTCTACCTGCAAAACACCGGGGAGGAGGATGTGAGCATCGTCGCGGCCGGACGCGACGTTGTCCCCAACAATGCGAACGCTCCACTGCGCACTCTCGCCAACGACTTCTCCACCGGCAATTTTGTCGGAGATCCGTCTCTGGCCACGGTTGCCGGAGAAACAACCAATGCCCTGCCGGGCGACATCCAACTCGGGGGCGGCGGTTACCTCGAGGTGCTTGCCCGACGAAATCTGGATCTTGGCACTGGCGCGAATTTGACCGACGGTCGCGGGGTTGGCATCACAACCATTGGCAATGCCCGCAACCCGTTCCTGCCCTTCACCGGCGCGGGACTCGTCGTCCTCGCCGGTGTCGGCGGCGAAGGCCAGGGCCCGGCTCTTGGTCTGCTCGGCAGCACACTCAACCTCGAAAGCTTCATGGATGGTGCGGGCGCCGGCAGCTCGACAAACCCGGAGGTCGGGGCCATCGAGGCACTCGATGCCTTCTTCGCCGTTCTCAAGCAGGCTGGACGCGAGTTTGCCGAGACCGGAAATTACGATCTGGGTTACGCCGCCATCGCCGAAGTCTTCGGCGATGCGGAAGCAGAAGGGGAAATTTTCACCCGCGCGCTCGATATCCGCACGCTCAGCGGCGGGGGAATCCGGATCGCCGCTCCCGGCGGTGGAATCACCATGGCCTCGAGCATTTTTGGCAATCCGCTCACCCCTCCGGGCATCGTCACCGAATACGGTGGCGACATCTCGACCTTCACGCGCGGCAGCGTGGACATCGGGCGCGCCCGGATTTTCACCCTCCGCGGCGGGGATATCACCATGTGGTCCTCGACGGGGGATATTGCCGCAGGAACATCGCCGAAGACCGT
>CAZGNH010000213.1:0-8911 GCA_964527025.1 uncultured Chthoniobacterales bacterium
CGATAGTTGGTCTGCGGATTTTCCGTATTGATCGCATAGGCCACGCCGATGGAAACCTCCTGGCCGTATTTCATGTTGAGGTAAGTGAATCCCGCAAAGGGTTCGAAGCTCCAGAAACCCTTGCCAAGCGGCGCGAGATCACCGGGGCTGTATTCCCCGGTCGGCGCATAAATACCTAGGCCGGTCTTCCAGTGAAAGTCCTTGTAGTCCCAGCCGACGATCGCGGGCAGGATTAGCATGTCGGAAAACCCGAAGTTGCTCTCGGAGATTCGGCGTGTCGCTTTCCTGTGGGGTCCCTTGGCCTGAATTTCAACCGTCGTTTCGACGGCGGCGAATGGCAATGCCACTCCGGCAGCGTAACGTCCATTAAACAGTTTCCACGGCGTTACGTAAAGGAGCGAGAGAGTTGAGAGATTCTGCACACTCTCCACTTTCAGATTGAGATCAATCGCATCGAGTCGCGCGTTTGCCAATTCAGCGACCTGCTGGACGACAGGCGGCAATGACCCGCCGGAAACAGCCCCGAAAACCGAAGCGATCCCGTTCTCGACGGTGCTGTCCGGGATGAGGGAACCGAGTGAACGCGACGCGCTGGCATCTCCAAAGTAGAGCCAGTTTGACCCCGCCACGGTGAGGCCCGGTTCGGCGGGCAGCATGCCATAGAGGGAGACGCCGGAGCCGGGGAGGTGGTGGCCGGTGCCTCCCTCCTCGGCAAAAGAACCGGAGGCCGCGCAGGTTGCGAGGACAGCGGATCTGACGAGGGTGCGGAACATGTGTTTCACTTTGGCGGAACTCAATCCATGGAGGTGCGCAGATCAATGACCGCCTGGTCGAACGTGTCGATCCGCACAAAACCGAGGCGGGGATATTCGATGTCGAGAATGAGATAAACGGAAAGGGCCATCACGGCGGCAAAGCCAAAAACGTGGAGCGGGCTCTGGCGGTCACTTTTGGCCATGCCAAAGCCGGCCAGCAATCCGCTCAGCAGCACGAGCAGACCGAGCATGGCGAAGACGGGAAACGGCGGATGCTGGCGGGAGGAGAGGAGGCGGCTGTTGCTGAGATCGAACATTTCATTGGCCGGAGGCAGTACGGTCTGGGCGATGGGCAGGCTGCGCTCCCGTTTGGCGGCATCGATGAGTTGATCCCAGATCTGCTGCTGGATTGTTTCCAGCTGCTTCAATCCGGCCAGCGCGGAATTTTCCCGGGAGACATTGCCCGAAGTTTCTATCACAGCATCGACATAGCGACGGAAACTCTCGCGGGTTTTGTCCCGATCGCTGTCGGGGAGGAGATCGAGGCGCAGCCAGGCCGTGCCGATGGCGTTGACATGTTCGGTGATCAATTCCCGGCGTTCATGGAAACGGTTTGCCGCTCCGGTGAATGTGAACGCAATCAACAGCCCCATGAGCCCGAAGACGGAGCCATCGATCGCGCCCAACCCCGCCTGCGCGTCCCCGCCGGCCCGCTTGGAATGGGAACGGCCGATGGTCCAGCCTATCCGCACACAGGCCACCAGACCAATAAAAAGAAGCGTGGCAAACGCCGCCGAAATCAGGATTTTTTCCATGATGAAAGGTAAAATATGACGGGGCGATCCCTGGTTTGGATCACCCCGCGCACACGATAGATCCTTACTGGCCGTCGACCGTCATGGATTTGATCTGCTTTTCGAGCGAATCGAGGCTCCAGTCGCCGGGTGTCTGGCTGGGCGGGAAATCCTTGAGGGTCAGGAGGAACCTGCTGGCCACTTCCTGCAAGGGAACGAGGGCGAAAGCGCGGTCGATCATCCAATCGTGGTAGGTGTTCGAGTTCTCATAGGCCTTCTCAAAAGGATCACGGCGCAGGTTGAAGAGGTATGGCAGACGGAGATGGACGAAAGGCTCGCGCCAGACGTCGAGTTGTTTGGCACGGTTCACGAGATAGGTGGCCTTCCAATCGCCGACCCGGATGGCGACGACTTCGGCGGCATCGTTCAGGTAAATAAACTCGTTGCGCGGGGATTCCTTGACCTTGCCGCTGAGGTAGTCGGTGAGATCGTAGCCGTCGATGTGGTTCTTGTAGGTGCGCCCGTTGAGTTCCACTCCGCCTTTGAGGAGCTTGTCCTTGATGTCCGGCGCGCCGGCGGCGGCGGCGAAGGTGGGCAGCCAGTCTTCGTGGGCAACGATCCCGTTGAGCGTCACGCCTGCGGGGAACTTGCCGGGCCATTTGATGAAACAAGGCACGCGGAAGGCCCCTTCCCAGTTCGAGTTTTTCTCGCTGTGGAATGGAGTGGTGCCAGCATCGGGCCAGGTGTTGTAATGCGGGCCGTTGTCAGTGGAATATTGGACGATGGTGTTGTCGGCAATGCCGAGGTCGTCGATCAGCTTGAGCAACTCGCCGACGTGCATGTCGTGCTCCACCATGCCGTCACCGTATTCGTCCTGCCCGGAGAGGCCGGTGTGCTCTTCTTTGACGTGGGTGCGAAAGTGCATGCGGGTGCCGTTCCACCAGCAGAAGAACGGTTTGCCCTCCTTGTGCATGCGGGTGATGAAGTCCTTGGCAGCGGCGAGAGATTCCTCGTCGATGGTTTCCATGCGTTTCTTGGTTAGCGGGCCAAGATTCTCGATGGTTTGTCCGCCTTCGCCGTCGGCCATGGTCTTGAGCACACCCCGCGGCGCGTAGGTTTCGAGGAAGGTTTTGCCGTTTTTCAGCACCATGTCGCGGGGGTAGTCACGGTTTTCGGGTTCCTCCTCGGCGTTGAGGTGATAGAGGCTGCCCATGAACTCGTCGAAGCCGTGCATGGTAGGCAGGTGCTCGTCACGGTCGCCCTGGTGATTTTTGCCGAACTGGCCGGTGGCATAGCCCTGGCTCTTGAGCACGGTGGCCATGGTAACATCGGTTTTCTGCCAACCTTCCTTCGCGCCGGGCAGGCCGACCTTGGTCATGCCGGAGCGAACCGGAGAGGATCCGCTGATGAAAGCCGCGCGGCCGGCAGTGCAGCTTTGTTGCGCGTAGTAATCCGTGAACCCGACTCCCTCTTTGGCGATGCGGTCGATGTTGGGTGTCTGGTAGCCCATCATGCCGCGGCTGTTGTGGCTGATGTTCCAGATGCCAATATCGTCGCCCCAAATGACGAGGATGTTGGGTTTTTGATCCCGGGCCAAGGCGGAGCCCATCGTCACGGCAGTGATGGCCAGGATTACTGATGGAAACAGTTTTCTTATCATCATATCAATAGAGTCGTTTGGTTGCGGATTTTTTGTTGTCAGTTTAGGCGTGGCGCCGGTGTTTAAACTGGCATCGGCCCAATCGCCTGTAATATTGGTTTGCCATTGAGCTTGGGGGTTATACGTTCTGCAAACACATCCCGCTATGCAATTTCCGCAGAATCCGCTCACGTGTTTTTGCACGATTTCTATGAACCGTCTCAAAGGAGAGGCACTATGCGGCATCCATTCCGGGAGGGTTGCCAAGTGCCCCGGCGAGCCGCCTTTGAGATGGTTTTCATCCCATGAAATGCCAGTCGATTGAAAGGCCCGCGCTCGCCGACGGGCTTGCAACCGGACGGATTGATGCGCATGGCATCGAGAGTCGCACCGCATCGCTCTCCCGGCTCTACGACTTGGAATTTTTCCAGATGGATCGGGGAGAGATGATCGTGAATATCGATTACCTGGCTTCCGCCACTTCGGTGCTCTACCTCGAGTCCTACCACAGCCTCACCCATGCGTTGGGCTGCTTGCATCCCGGACTTTTCGGGTTCGCTCTGCCCATTACCGACTCGGGCACCGTTTGGTGGGGACGCATGCAAAAGGACGGACTATCCGGAACGGCTATCGGCGGCGAGACAATTGATATTTCATTCAAGCCGGGGCATCGACACTACGTCGCGATTATACCGCATCAGAGGCTTTTGGAAGCGGCGACTCAGGCGTGCCTTGGTGCAGATGCCTTGAAAGCGATCAGCATCGGGCGTGCGGCTTATCTGGTGCAATTCGACCCGGAATTGCAGAGGCACATTGCCACCCGATTTGACAATCTTTTGACGGCGGCCACAGAGGGACGCCTGCTCATGACACCAAGGCACTTCGACGATCTTCTGCTCGGGGCAGCATTGTCCCTTCTGAACACGGAGCCACCAAAATTCGGCGGAGCGCATTCCAGCAGCACGCTGGTGCGGCGGGCTTTGGAGCTATACGACGCGATGCCCGAGGCATCCACCATCACCTCGTTGTGCCTGGCCCTGCGAGCCAGTCCTCGCACGATGGAGGCCGCCTTCAAGACATGCACAGGAATGGGGCCGCACCGGTTTTTCCTCCGCAGGCGGCTCAATAGAGCCCGAAATTTGCTTCTAAATGGCAAAGCAGGAGCCGTCAGTGTGACAGATGTCGCCTTGCGATTGGGTTTTACCGAACTGGGGCGCTTCTCGGTGCGCTATCGCGAACTCTTCGGTGAATCGCCCTCGGCCACACTTAAACAAACGTGAACATACCACTCGGAGCGCTTCGAAAGGACGTATCTTTCTCACCGATGGACCCACACGAAAGGTCCGGCTGGGCAAGCGCGAAATCCATCTGCGGCGCACCACCCCACGGCACATGGCCACAGCGGGGCGCATCAGCGGAACTGTTTTCCAGGCCTTGCGCCATAGCGGTCAGGAACGCGTGGGTGAAGACGTTCTGGCGGTGTTGCGCCGTCGGCTCTCGGCGGATGATCAGCAAGTCATCCGCAAGGATTTGATTCATGCCCCGGGATGGATCGCCAACGTTCTACGTCCGCTGGTGGAATCCCCCTCCGCACGATGAAGGCCTTCCTCGCACTCCCAACCGCCCGGCGGCGCAACGCATTCCTGCAAGTGGATGAGGAGATGGGATTGCAAGCTTTCAAAGACCTCCAATCAGCCTGTCGCGACTGGGTGCAAGGGGACTTGCGACGGGCGCTGAGACGGCGAATCGCCGGGGAGCTTGGGCCAGACGGGTGGAGCTTGGAAGTGGATTCCTCTGCTGCCGATGGCCAGTGAAGTCCGGTTCCTCACAGTAGACAATTGGCGAGTGCAGCCACTCCAAAAGGGGCGGATTCGATTTGGAATTATAGGAAGTCCAGCGGGCTTTCCTTCGTTGGTTCAGATTGTCCCTTCGGGCTCTCGTTTTGGTAATCGCGGATCGAGACGATGCCATTTTTTTCGAGAGGCAGGAGAGATTCGATAATCGGCAACGGGTTGTAGGAATTGGAGCTGATATAGACCCAGCGCGTAGCGCGGGTGACAGCGAGAAAGATAAATCGTTGGAGATTGTCGATGAGCGGATCCCAAAGATCGGTGTCTTCGAGAAAAGGGAGGCACACCGTGTCGAATGTCAAGCCCTTGCAGCCGTGATAGGTTAAGAGCTTGGGCTTCATAGAGGTGAAATCGCGGTATTTTGGGGTTTCGATTTCGACGCCCTCGTCTCGCAAATTTCTGGCGACGGTGGGGATACATTTCTGAGTGGGGACAATGACCCCGACACGGTCGCCTGCGATCTGGCGGTCCCGGATGGTCTGTGCGAGATGGGGCGTGTAGGAAAAAGGTGGCGCGAAATAGATGACCGGGGTTTCGCGGTCTTGAGGAACCGTCCTGACATGCGAAAGAAAAGCCTGCCGTTCAGCGGGATCTTCGAGGAGAGCCGCCGCCAGATTGACCACGTGGGGGTTGCATCGCAAACAACCGGGCAGGGTCATGCTGCGCTCGCGCAGGCCGAGGATGGCGAGGATATCGCTTTCACTTGCCCGGTTGGGGTAAATCTGCTGGCCGTGGTCGATGGTTACGGTCACGTGGCGGGCGAGCGCCCGAATCAATAAAAAGGCGTTGATATCAAGATCCTGTCCCTCATCGACGAATATGAGATCGAAGGCCGGGCGGGATGCCTTGGACACATGCAACTCGACGTCCGGGCGTATGGCCGAGAAGTCTGCCTGCCGAACGCCAGTTCCGATGTAGATGAACATGGGAACGTTTTTGTCGATGTGGGTGCGGTAATACTCCACACAGAGTTCCCGGAACGTCATGATGCATTCTGGCGGAATATCCAGAAGCGGGCATGCAGATGCCAGGGCATGGCGAAGGGTGCTTGTCAATACGACGATTCGGAACCGCTCAGGCGGCAAGGCGAAACGCGAGGAGAGATGCTTCGCCCGGTGCAGAATGACCTGGGTTTTTCCAGATCCGGTCCCGCCCGCAATGACGCAATGTGTGTTCACCGTCATTTCGACGGCGAGGCGCTGGTCTGCTGTGAGCCGATCATGCGGGACAAGCCAGGTGCTCATCGGGCAATGTCGGGCAGGTTGCCCGCGTCAGATCGGAGAGGCCGCCCGGAGGATTTGCGCGATTGTCTCTCGCGATTTACCATGTCGGCGAGTGTCTTGTCGCCGGTCATCCGGGCGGCGGTAGCGAGCCACCCGAGTTCCCAATCGCCCAGCGACGAAACCGCGCCCATGATGCGGATCGCTTCGGCCAGCAGAGCGTTGCGTTCGGTGATGTTGCCGCCTCCTTCTTCGATCTGGGCCAGGAGGACCAGAGAAGGTCCAGTGCGCCCGCGGGAGAGCGATTGGTTGACGATCTCGCGAGCCTCGGCGGTTTTGCCCCAACGGTTCTTTGCGAGCGCGAGGTTGAAGAACGGGACGGGATCGTTTGCGCTTGCGGCAGCAGCCTCACGGTAAAACATCTCTTCGCGCTCGGTGTCGCCCAACTCGCCGTGATAAATCCCAAGAAGGTTCAGGATGTGGCCGTCGCGCCGGTTGAGCATGCGCAGAGCGCGGTTCAGGTAGCTGACAGCCTTTTCGAGCTGCTCGATTTCCGCATATTGCTTTGCCAGTTCGACTATGGATTGTGGCACTGCTTCCGGTTTGACCTTTCCGGTGCGAAGATCCTCCTCGGTCTGCTGGATTTTCATCCTGATCGCGTGCGGGTTGACGATGTTGCTGAGCGGGTTTTCGACGCGAACCTCAAACGGCCGGGCATCGGACTGATTCGCAAGACGCAGTGTGAAGTCAAAGGCCTGGTTCTCATCCAGACGGTATTCGACCTTGAGAGGTTCCCCATTCTCAACGCCCACCAGCGTCACAAGTTCGCTCAAAAGCAAGCGGGACTCGTCGCCGCCGAAAATCTCCACTCGCAACTCGGTTTGCCCGGTGCTGTCCACTTTGTCCGGCACCCGAAGCGAGCTGTCAGCCGCTTTTTCCCCGTTTGGAGGCCACGGCAGTTCCACCCCGCCGGGCACAAGTTCGACGGGGCCGGATTGGGTCTGGAGGAAAATGCTGTCCGGGCAGACAACCCGGAAGAGACCCTTCCCGAAGAGCGTGAGGCAGAGCGCATGATACGCGGCCCCATTCGCCGTCACGAGCTGTGCAGGCTCGTTCTGCATGGACATGACAACATCTGCATTCTCGAAAAAATCCATGGCGGCAAGACGGACCTGTGGGATCTGACAGCTTCCACCGACCAGCATGCAAAGACCAATCTCCTCCGCTCCCAGGCCCGCCCGGTCAAGCGCGTCACAAACCGGGGCAAACACCGAACATGTGAGACGATATTCGCTCTCGCGGGCGACCAGCAAATTGGTGTCGAGGAATGGCGCAATCACTGCCTCCCATTGGGCCGCATCAAGGCAGGGTTCCCGCAACGACATTGCACGCCCGTCGATCTGGCAGGGGTATGCGCCGGGCAGGCGGTGGACGATTTCGGATTTTACGGCCCGGTCGTATTTTCCGAATGCGTGGAGGCGGACAATCTCCGCGCAGATCCCGACTTTCAACGCCTCGGCTACGCCGAGAAGGGCAGGCTCAAATTCACGCTTTCGAGCATCGAACCCGAGGTCAAACTTCCTCATTCCATTCTGATCAAGAAACTGCGGCAGCAACACCTCGTGGACGATGGCGCGGTCAATGTCTCCGCCGCCGAGCCGGTGATACCGCGAAACCGCCAGCGGATTCATCCTCCAGTTCCCTGCATTCAAATCGCCATGCGGACGGAAGATCGCCACGTCGCATGTCCCACCGCCGAAATCGAGCACGAGCATGTTGCGAGGCGTTTTGAATGCGTCAGTTGCACCATCCCCGCCCGCCAACAGATGGTTGAGAAAAGCGGCTACCGGCTCGTCAAGCAGATCGCCGGGGCCGAGAGGAACGCCCGCCGCCTGCGCGGCCTTTACCGTATCCAGACGCTGTGCGCTTTGGAAGGAAGCAGGCACCGTCACCACAACCCGATCCACCGGATCACTCTGGTCTTTGCAAGCGCTATCGTAAAGAAAACGCAGAACGTGCGAGGCGATTTCCGACGGCGAGCGGAAGCCCGGAGGGGCTTTGTGGTAGGTGCGCCTCGATCCAATGTCATTCTTGCATTCCGCAAATACGCTCCGGAATTCCTCACCTCCGCCCAATCCCCGCGCCAGAAGCCGTTTCGCACCCTCGCCGACCAGTGTTCGACCCTCGTCAAGGGCCACCACAGAGGGGACAAGAGGCCCGGTAAAAATTCCTGCTCCTGTTTCCTGATCGATGTCGAGGCACCGGAGTTCGGCCTCGGCAGGACAGGTGGGATCCCACCGGATTTCAGCCACTGTCGAATTTGTGGTCCCCAGGTCAATGCCGAGAACCCGAAGTGGTTTGGCATCAGCCGGAATTTGGCATCCGGCGGGGTGAACGAGGGTAAATCTGCTCATATGCGCAGGAATCGTCGCTTCCACGACACGGGCAGCATACGAGATTGTTTTTGAGGAAAAAAGCTCGCAATAATGGCGATTTGGCAGGGTGCAAATCATTCCCCCATTTTCGCAAACGTGTTAGGGGTCAGGCCTTGCCTATTGACATTTCTGTATTTATTGGAGAGAAGTGATCTCATGCCACGAAAGCCGAGATTGGAATGTTCGTCAATAGGCAAGGCCTGACCCCTTCAGCGGTG
>CAZGNH010000214.1:0-2222 GCA_964527025.1 uncultured Chthoniobacterales bacterium
GGACGCGGGATGGAGGGAGAATGTCGAGGTGTTTTTGGTGGCGGTGGTGATTGCCGCGGGCGTGCGGGCCTACATGCTGCAGCCATTCCGCATCCCGACCGGATCCATGCAGCCGACCCTCTACGGAGTGGTCGGCACCCGCACCGACAAGCCACCGCCCAACCCCGTGCGCCGTGCCTTCGAGTTTGTGTGGCTGGGGCGCACCTACCTCGATCTTGTCGCCGATGCCGACGTGACGGTCGCCGGCCTGCGGGAACGCACCCACCTGAACTTTTTCACCTTCACCGAAGTCGTCTGCGACGGGACAAGCTTCCGGGTCTTTGCCCCGATGGAGCCTCTTGCGCGGGCGTTCGGGATTGTGCCGGGGCGCTCCTACCGGCGCGGCGAGCCCATTGCGCGGGGGTATATGGACACCGGGGACCAGGTGTTTGTCGACAAGGTGTCGTATCATTTCGTTCCTCCGTCGCGCGGCGAGGTGTTTGTCTTCAAGACAACGGGCATCCGCCGCATCGCCATGCCGCCCGGCATCCAGTCGCAGCACTACATCAAACGCCTGGTGGGGTTGCCGGGCGACAGGCTCGAGATCAACGCGCCGGATCTGCTTGTGAACGGGCGCCGACCCTCCGAGGCAACCATTCTCCGGGTGATGAGCTGCCGCGACGGCTACCGGGGTTACGCCAACATCTCCTCCTTCCCGTACCTCCCGGCCCCCGGCGACATCTTCGATGTGCCCGAACGCCAGTTCTTCGCCCTCGGCGACAACAGCTACCACTCGAGCGACAGCCGCGCATGGGGCGGCGTCCCGCAGGACAATGTCACCGGCCGCGGATTTTTCGTCTATTGGCCGTTTTCGAAGCGCTGGGGCCTCATCTGGTAGAGGCCTCCAATCAGCTTTTTAAAAGCTTATATCCATCAATCAAACACATGGAAGGCGGGCTGCACTGGCCTGCCTGCAAGAAACGCATCGAGGACACGCCGGGCATCGAGGAATTCCGGGGGTTCCGGGGGGGCGTTGACGACCGACCTGTAAAGGGCGGTCAATTTTCGGGCGTAGGGTTGGGGGGCATAGCGGGTGCGCACGAGGGTGCGATTGGCATCGATCACCGCCTGGGCCGGGCATGTGAGGGGCGGGAGGCACGGGGTGCGGGCGATCACTGCGCGCTGGATGGACGGGGGCAGGGCACCGAAATCCGCGGTGCGTACCACGCGGTCGGCCTGCGCGCCGGGTTTTGGCGGAGTGATTCCATAAGCATCGGACTGCAGGGCGCGGGTGCGTTTCTGTTCCCCGGCGAATGCGTTTGTCTCCGAAGCCGTGAGGCGGACAGGCAAAGAGTGGTAGAGGTTGTCGAGGCTCAGGCCGGCGGCTTTGGCGTCGGCTGTCACCGGCGGGAGGTCGCGCCCGGCCAACCCGCATCCTGCTGCCCATGGTTCGAGAAAGGCCATGCCGAACCCTTCCTCGATACTGGTGGTCAGGCACATGTCGGCACCGAAGAGGAAGTCGTAGACCGACCGTCCGGTCGCGCCGGCCGCGTCGAAGAGCACCGGCAGGGCGCGCTCTTTGGCGAAAGCCCGCCACTGTTCATAGGCGGCAAGGTCGGGGCCGGGAGCCGGGGCGGATGTGATGACAAGGCGCGTTCCGGCTTCGGCCATGGCGGCGTGCAGGAGGGCTTCTCCGAGGTTCTTCCTGCGGATCCCGCGGGTCGGGTAAACGAGCAGACGCTCGGTTCCATACTCCCGGGCCGTGGCGGGAGTCACGTCGCTTGGCAGGACGACCGGGTTGGGGAGAACCGTGGCGGTGCCGCCGGCCTCCCCGAGCAGGGCGCCGGTCGCGCTGCCCAGCACCGCCTGCGCAACCCGGGCTCCCCTTGGGTAGAGGGTGCGCGACAACCCGGCCGATCCGCCAAGCCCCTTGCGCAGATACCGGTAGTTTGCCGGACGGTCCTTTTCCGCGAAGTCGTGCATCTGCAGGACAAGAGCCCGGCCTTCGCGCGCCCAGTGACGCACGGCGCACGGCAGGGACAGGTTTTTCCCCAGCGCGTGGTTGTGGACGTGCAGCACATCGGCGGGGGCGCCCCACCGCGCGCGGCATGCGGCATCCACTCCCGCGACCAAGGCCTCCGCCGCCTCCGCGCCGGCCCCGTAGGCCAGCTCCGGCACGACCGCCGACCGCCCGAGCCGTGTGCCCGCCGGCACCGCCTCCCCGCCAAGGACATGCACCCCGA
>CAZGNH010000215.1:0-1504 GCA_964527025.1 uncultured Chthoniobacterales bacterium
ACCACCCACAACCCGTTCTTCTACGTCAACAGCCCCCTCGTCTCGCGCTCCCAGGTCTTCGAACTCGAACCCCTCTCCCCCGACGACCTCCTCGCCCTCCTCGAACGCGCCTGCAATGACCCCCAACGCGGCTTCGGCGGACGCGTGCGCATGGACCCCGAGGCCGCGCGCCACCTTGCAACCATCAGCGACGGCGACGCCCGCCGGTGCCTCAACGCCCTCGAAATCGCCGCCCTCACCACCCCCGCCGAAACCGACGGCACCATCCGCATCTCCCTCGCCACCGCCGAACAAAGCATCCAGAAAAAAGCCGTCGTCTATGACGGCGACGGCGACGCCCATTACGACACGGCCAGCGCCTTCATCAAGAGCATGCGCGGTTGCGACCCCGACGCGACCCTCTACTGGCTGGCCAAAATGCTGCATGCCGGAGAAGACATCCGGTTCATCGCGCGCAGGATCATGATCTGCGCCAGCGAAGACGTCGGCATGGCCGATTCGAATGCCCTGCTTGTGGCGGTCGCCGCCCACCAGGCCTGCGAAATCCTCGGCCTGCCCGAGGCCCGGCTTGTGCTGGCCCATGCCGCCGTCTATGTCGCCACCGCCCCCAAGAGCAATGCCTGCACGGTTGGAATCGGCGCCGCCGCCGGGGATGTCGCCAAAGGGCGCACGCTGGCCGTACCCGCCCACCTGCGCGACACCCACTACCGCGGGGCAAAAAAACTTGGTCACGGGCAGGGGTACCTCTACAGCCATGACTTCGAGGGCGCCTACGTCCCCCAGGCCTACCTCCCCGAAGGCCGCCGCTACTACTCCCCCACCGACCACGGCCTCGAAAAGCGCGTCGCCGAACGCCTCGCCTTCTGGCGCGCCCAATTCGATGCCGCCGCTTCCAAGGTTGCGGTTCCGTCCGGGCGGGGTGAGGGTGGAGTATGAAACAGGCGCTTTTTCTTTTCATGGCGGCGGCGGTTTTGGCGGGGTGTTCGATGCGGGAGGGGCCGGAGACGGTGGCGTCGGTCGATTTGGACCGCTATGCGGGCACATGGCACGAGGTGGCCCGCATCCCGAACTGGTTCCAGAAAAAATGCGCTTCGGCGGCCACGGCCACCTACTCCCCCATGCCCGACGGACGCATCCGCGTCGTGAATGCCTGCCGCCGCGCCGATGGGCGCCCCGTCTCAATCTCCGGGACCGCAACCCCCGTCCCCGGCTCGGGCAATGCCAGACTCAAAGTCCGGTTTTTCGGCCCCTTTGCCGGTGACTACCGGGTGATCGGCCTCGATGAAAGCGGCTACCGGTGGGCGGTCGTCGGGGGGCCGTCGCGCAACTACCTGTGGTTCCTCTCGAGGACGCCGCGCGTGAGCGACACCACCTTCGACCACATGCTCGAAATCGCCCGCAAGGCCGGCTACGACACCTCCCGCATCCAACGCACGGCCACGGGAAGGCTCTAGCCCGCATCTCTCACAAGCCATCTGCTGCGACTTGCGGGAGGCAGGCTGGG
>CAZGNH010000216.1:0-4675 GCA_964527025.1 uncultured Chthoniobacterales bacterium
CATGAAGCCGGAGTGATGGGCCGGGGCTCAATTCGGCAGACGAGGAGGCCCCACAGAAGGGACTCGATCTTATGGTCGTCGAGTTCGTCATGGAGGAAAGCGGATATGGTAGCGGGGCGGACGCTGCGGCTGGAGACTAGCGGCGGGGCGGGAAGGCCATCTTTTTTCCAGGCCAGGACGCGGCGATCGAGGACAGCGGCGAGATTGGCGGCAAGGCCGCCGCGGGTCCACACGACGTCGGTGCTGCCGTCATTCCAGTCGAGTCCGCCTTTGCTGTTGCGGGCGACGGGTTCGAGGTTGACACGCAAGCCGAGCGCTTCGGATTCGCCACGGATACCGGCAAGGGCGACGGCGAGCTGAAACTCGGGCGAATGGTCATCGGCAGCGGTGACCCAGTCGGCGGAAAGGCCGCGCAGGGGATGGAGCCAGCCGTCGGCACGGAATTTTGGGGAACCGGCGAGCAGGCGTTCGGCCTGGCCGAGCGCGATGAGGATGGCTTGGAAGCGGTCGGTGTCGCCGAAGCGGCAGTAGTCGAAGACGGCGGAGTCGAGGCGACGCAGGGCGGCGGGGAAGCGGGCGGGGGCCTTGTCGGTGCAGGCGCGGCGGAAGCGGTCGATCCAAGAGTCGGCTTCGTGGAGGAGTTGGACGTTTTCACGCGTGCGAACTTCGAAGCGACCGAGGGGCGTGGCGAGGAAGGCGAGGCCGTTGCGCTGGAGGAAGCCATGACGGGAAAAGCTCTGGACGCCGCGGTCGATGCCGTAGGCGGCGACGGCTTTGGCAAAATCCACGCTGGTGCGGGATTGGGTCCCGGACCATTCAGCGCGGCCCTCGCCAAAGAGGCGTTCGAGTTCGGGGAGGCGGAGGGGTTTGTGCCAAAGGGGGAGCCAGATTTCGCCGCGGGCAGAGTTGCTGTCCTTGCGTGCGACGGAATCGTTATCCTGTGCGGTGGGCAGGACAGTGAAGGGGAATGCGGCCTTGCCAAACTGCGCGGCGCGGCATCGGCGGGAGACGGCTCCGGCGAGGAGAGGGGTGCCCTCGATGAGGAGGATGTAGTCCCAAGGGTTGATGGTGGAGGAGCCTTCGAAACCCTGGGTGGCGTTGGGGCCGCCGATGTCACCGGGCGAGAACTGGCCGATGGAGGACGGACAGAGAGTGGCCAGCCCATCGGCGAAAAGGCTGGAGGTGATCCAGCGTTTTGATTCCTTGTGGTCGAAAACGAGAAGGATGTTGGCGAGGAAGTTGGCGGAGAATTCCATGTTCCCGTCCACGCCACCGGAGCCGAGGGCGGGGGCGACAGAGAAGCCGTCTTCGCCGACTTGGAGGCAGGTGTCGAACCAGCCAAGGGCGTCGTCGGGGAACTCGGTGCGAATCTGGTAGAGGATCGTTTCCTTGAGGTCCTTGACCCGCTTGGTGACCAGCTTGAGTTGTTCGAGGTCGGCGGCGGTGGCGGTCCTGGCCTTTTTCTTTTTCTCGAGGGCCTTGGCCTCAGCGCGGGATTGGCCGAATTCCTTGAGGATGGTCATGGATTTGATCTTTGCGATGGCGTCGCGCAGGGGGGCGAGGCGGTGATCCGTGGAGGTGCCGATGGCTTCGATGGTGGAAAAACTGGAGCCGGACTCGGTGAGGAAGCCGCCAGCGCCATTCCAAGGGGAGAAGTGGGGACTGGGCTGGTAGGTGGTGGTGAAAAACGCGAGTAAGTCGTCGCGGTCTGATTTTGTGTGTAGGACAAGTCGTCCATTTCGCCAACTGGCGCGGCAGAGGGGGTCGGCCTGTTCGGAGACGAGCCGGAAGACGCCGAGGGCCTTGAGATAGTTCATCAAAGGTTCGGGGGTGCAGCCATCTAGGATGATTTGATATAGGCTCATGGCTGTGGGGTGATCTTGGCGAGGGCTTGCTCAAAGAGGGCTTGTTCCTCCGGGGTGGCGGTGCCGGCGACGATGTGTCCGGCGAGGCTGCGAAGTGCGGCGCTCTGCTCGGGCGGGAGATCCAGTGTGGAGATGACCCGGCGGATGATGGCGACGAAGGTGTTGCCGTTGAAGTTGCAGAAGGGTGCAAGCTGGTGGCAGCGGCGGCAGAGTTCAACGGCCTCGGCGAGAGCCATGGGACGCCCGATGGCCGATTCCCACAGGGTGCGCGCGCATTCGTAGCCGTCGGAGGTAGGCTTATGCAGGGCCTGTTTGGGCTGGCATAGCTGGCGGTTGGTTTCGACCACCACAGTCCAAGTGTAGCTTTCGAGCCAAGGCCGTTTCATGGTTTGCGCTGTTTCCCTTTGGCGTTTGCGATATCTTCGACCGTGCGGCTTTCGTAGTGTCCCTTGCCGGTGTCGCGGTAGAGGGGTTCGGGACGGAAGCGGTCCTGGATGGCAAGGCCGTCTTCGACCAGCGATGCAACAAGGGCTTTCTCGGTGTCGGTCAGTTCCGTGACGCCGAAAGCTGCGGCCTCATCACGGACGACGGGCGCGGACTTTTCCTCCTTGTCGTGCGATGCCGAGGCACGGGCATCGGCCGCACGCAGAAGAGATTCGAGGTAGGCGAGGGCGAACGGCCCCAGGGTATCGCGGAGGGTGAGCGAACGTTCGGCCCAGGAAGGCTGGTTTTCAAAGGGCGGAGCTTCGCAGAGGCCGAGTTCCATGAGTTCGAGGGACAGGGTGACAGCCGACGCATTGATGCCGCCACCAAGGTCGATGGCATCGAGAGTATCCCCGTCCCAAACCCCGCGCGCGAAGCGGCGTTCCTGCGGGTGAGCGTCTTCGATAGGTGGAATCCATTCTCCAGGCAGCGAACGGATTGAAAGTCGGACTTTGCCGTGGTGGGCGGCGACAAGGTATGCGGCGAGGTTGCGCGCGAGCGGGCCGGTCAGAGGAAAACCCGAGTCGGGATGCAGCATGCCGAGAGCGGAGGCGAGTTCATGGCGGAAGTGGCGGCGGCGGGCTTCTCCCGGGACGGGTTTGCCGGGCAGGCGTCCGCCGCGCCATGCGGGTGAAGGAGCTTTGGCTGCGGGCGCGTTGAGACTGGCGGCGGATAGGGCCTCGGGGTGGAGTTTGGCTTGGAAGGCGGCGTGGACCTTGCCCAAGTCATGCCAGCGCGCGGCGGCCATGAGGATCTTTTCAAGATCGGGAGTTCCATGGCAGAACGCCTGCAACTCCGTCTGCAGTGCCGCCGCTATTCTCCTCATCTCCTCATGCACGGCGTCGGTGTGCTGGGCGATGGTTTGCCACGCGCCGAGTTGGGATGCGGAATCACCAGCGTTATCTTCCGGTGTTGCGGACCCTTGCGGAATCGGCACAGGCGGGACGGGCGGGGTGCTTTTGCCTTTCCATCCAAGCGGAAGCTGCTCCGCGGCCCCCGCGTCATAGCCGCCTTGGGAAGAGCACAGGAGGTAGGTTTGGCCGGGCAACAAAGCGGCTTCCTTGCATGGCTGCCATGCGCGATCGAGGAAGTTCCAGCGCCAGGCGATACCGTCTTTTCCGAGCAGTTTTCGCAAATCCTCCACGCGCGTGGGGCAGAGTTCTTTGCGATGCGGAGAGGGTTCTGGCAATCCATTTTCGCCGTTTGGGTTCGCGCCGGTCCATTCACGCCAAAAGACGCTGACATGACTTTGGTTGGCGTCGCGGATGAAGCGATCGACATCGAGATCGGCGTCGGCAAGGTCGGGGGTGGTGTCGAAGAGTTCGACAAGATCCTTGCGACGGACAACGTGTCGGAAGTTCGGCCGGTCGGCAGCGGTGGGAGGGATCGATTCGAGGTCTTCCAGCGCGGCGGAGCGAAGGTTCGCCAGGATCTCGCGTGCGGCGGCAAGCTGACCAGCTTCGTAGGGAGCGGCCTGCTTCTCCGCATCGAGGTCGAACCAGAAAATTCTCGCGTCCGTGAACTGAGGATGGGCATCGGGCTTCAGCCACCGGTTGCAACGACCGAAGCGTTGAACCATCGAGGACCATGGGGCGAGTTCGGTGAAAAGGGTGTGGCAGGAGAGATCCACGCCAGCTTCGATCACCTGAGTGGAGACCGCGATGCTTCCGGGCGGCGCGTTGCGAAGGGCTTCAAGAACCAGACGGCGGTCGTCCGGACGGAACTGGGAATGCAGCAGGAGTGGGGGAGCTTCCTCCTTTGGAAAAATTTTGGTCAGAGCCCTGTGCAAATTTTGGGTGCGGGGCACCGTGTTGACAACGACGAGATTGAGCCCGCTCCTGGAGCGGTGCTGTGCAACAAAAGCCGCCACAGCTTTTTCGTCAGAAGAAGGGGTGGAGGCCGGCTCGACAGCTTTGGGGGCGGAGCGCAGGGCAGCCACGCGAGGTGCGTTCTTGTCCGAGTCGAGTTGCAATGGCTCTTGGTGCAGGAGAGCAGCGGGAAGGTCCACCGTCGCCAGCCACTCGGGCGCGAGTGTGGCACTCATCCACCAACTGTGGCTCAGGCTGGCACCAAGTCTTTTGTCTTCGCGGAATCCTTCTAGTTGCGAGGTGGAGGCAAGCCCGGCCCCCATCAACTGCACCTCATCCATCACCCACAGGCAGTCGTTGTTGAGAAGGCCGAAGTGCATGGGCCAGCGGTAGCGGGACATCCCATAGCCGCGGTTGAGGGCGCGGGAGAGGAGCATGTCCTGGGTGCCGATGAGGATGGCGTTTTGCTCAGGGTGGATGTCCCAATCTTTTTCGTCGCCTTCGAGAGGTTCGCCGCCC
>CAZGNH010000217.1:0-2908 GCA_964527025.1 uncultured Chthoniobacterales bacterium
CCCCCAGCAACCCCATCGAGGCCACGGTCAAACCCATGATCGACCCCCCGAAGAAGGCGGTCGTGAGCGCTTTGCCGGCCCCCTGCGTGTGCGCGGCCATCGTCGTGCGCACGTTGACATGTGTCGCGCAATACATGCCGACAAACCCGGCCATCGACGAGGCCAGCGCCCCGAGGAAAAAGGCCATCGATTCCCACGGATCTTTCAGCAGAAGCAGGCCGCCCACCACCACCGCAAACCCCGCAATCAAGACCAGCTCCCGCCGCATGAAAACCATCGCCCCCGAGTGGATTTCCGCCGCGATTTCGGCGACGCGCCCCTCGCCGCCCGGCTGTGCCGCAATGCGGCGGTAAATGACCATGGCGACCGCCAGTCCGGCGATGCCGAGGAGAGGAACGAGCAAATGCAGGGTTTCCATGGATGACAACGATGCCGGTCAGTAGCTTTTGGCGGCCCGTGCCGAGTGCCACCAGAGCAGGTGCTCCATCTCGAGGTCGTCCTCGGACGGCATTGGAAACCACCGGATCTCCGTGCCGTCACCGACAAACAGCCCGCTGCGGATCAAATAAAACAAAATGTCGGGCCGCAGGCCCCGGTTGACGATTTTGGTTTTGCGTTCGGGCGAATCGCGCACGGCCCGCAGGCATTCGCGCAGGTGGGCGAGGCTCTGGTAGGGCAGGTGGCTGGTGTCTGTGGCATCCGGATCGCGCGCAAGGGGGCCCAGGTTCAAGTCGATGAAGGCGATGCGCGGCAGGGAAATGAGTTTTTCCGGCGCGGTGACGAGCCGGCAGAAGTCGCGGGGATCAAGGCTGCTGACGACCCGCGGGTAAACAGGACCCAGCTCCTGATACAGGTAAAAGGAATCCCCGCCACCCGGCTGCCACGGAGCCCCGCCGAGTTCAAGTGTCAGACCCGCCGGAGTCGTGAGGTACGCGCGCAGCAGCGCTCCAAGCGGCACCCTTGGCAACACATTGAAAATGCTCACATACACCGAACAACGCGGCGACCCATCCTCGTGCGGAATACACCGCTCCCGCGCCTCCGCCAGCCGGAACGCCCCCAAATCCGCCCCGCTGTCCACCTCGAAAAAAATCGCCGGCCCCTCGATCTGGCGCTTGGAACCCGTCGCAAGATACGAGCCAAACTTCGCCGGCGGCAATTGCGACAAAACCAAGGCCTCGGGGATCAGCGAGAGGTAGATGTATGCCTGCATGGGGAAAGTCGAAGGTGCGGCATTTTAGGAATTGTCCGCCAAATTGCAAGCTTTGATGCGCGCAGCCGTCCGGGTGTCCGGGTGCCTGTTGCAGCCGGGGCGCTCCACGCATTTATGATTTCTGACAGGCTGGCGTGTTCCGTGACGGGGTTCATTTCCGGGGGCTTGCGCGCCGTCCCGGGGTTCCCTTGCGGAAAATCTCCTCGATTGTTCCCGCCTGCGGGTTCGGGCCGACGACGGCCACGGTCGCGCGCTTGGGATCAAGGAAGTCCGCCGCGGCCCGGGAGACATCGTCGGAGGTCACGGCCCGGATGCGGTCATGCACTTCGTCGGGCTCCATGATTCCGTTGTAGATGAGGAGTGAGCTGCCGACGCGCATGTTTTGGGCGGTTGTGCGTTCGAGGGACATGCGGCTGATGCCGATGGCGTATTCTCTGGCCCTGCGCAGTTCAGCGGGGCGTGGCGGGCATTCCCGGATGCGCTGGATTTCCCCGAGGATGATGTCGAGGGTTTTGGCGAGGTTTCTGGCATCGAGGCCGATAGAAATATTGAACATGCCGGTGTCGGCGAAGGGGTTTGGGTGGGAGCTGACCGAGTAGCAGATGCCACGGCGTTCGCGCAGTTGTTGGAAGAGGCGCGAGCTGCCGTTGCCTCCGAGGAGGATGTGGAGGATGTGGAGGGCGAAGCGGCGGGGGTCGTGGTGGCTGGTTCCGGGCAGGCCGATGGCGACCTGCGTTTGCTGCGTGTCGCGGGTCTCGGCGACGACACGGGGGTCCGCGGGCGCGGCGGGAGCCGGCATCGCGCGGGGGGCGCGCCCCGCCGGCAGCCGGGCAAGCAGCCGTCCCGCACGTGCCACGACTTCCTCGTGGCGGATTTTTCCAGCTGCGGAAAAGACCGTGCTTCGCGCGTGGTAGTGTGTCTGCCGGTAGGCGAAGAATTCGTCGCGCCCCATGGACTCGATTGTCTCGAGGGTGCCGGTGAGCGGACGCCCCAGCGCGTGGGAGGGCCAGAAGTGCTGGTTGAGCAACTCCTGCACATGCGACGAGGGCTCATCGCGATACATGAGGATTTCCTCGCCGATCACGCTGCGTTCGCGCTCGATGTCGGCGGGTGCCATCCGGGGATCGGTATACAGGTCGCAAAGAACATCGCTCAGACGCGGAAAAAATTCCGCCGCGGCGACGCCATAGTAGCAGGTGCGTTCTTCGGCGGTGTAGGCGTTGATGTCGCCCCCGACGCCCTCGATTTCCTCCATGATGCGCCGGGCGCTGCGGCGGCCCGTTCCTTTGAAGAGCATGTGTTCAATGAAGTGGGAGATGCCGTTGAGGCGTGCGGGTTCGTGGCGTCCCCCGACCGCCGCCCAGATTCCGGCGGCGACGGTCTCCGCATAGGGCATTTCGCAGGTGGCGACCCGCAGGCCTCCGGGCAGGGTCGTGACGGCGGTTTTCATGGGTTTCTTGCGCGCAGGATCGCGCCGGCTGTCTCGAGGTCCGCGGGAACCGTGATTTTGAAATTGGGCGCGGGGTTTTCGACGAGGGCGACGGGTTTGTGCGCCGCCCGCAGGGCCGAGACCTCGTCGGTGAACCCGCGTCCCCCGGCCAGCGCGATCAACGTGCCGAGGGGCAGGACTTGGGGAGTCTGGACGCGCCAGAGGTTTTCGCGGACGACCGTGTCGGTGACCATCTGGCTGTTGTC
>CAZGNH010000218.1:0-4588 GCA_964527025.1 uncultured Chthoniobacterales bacterium
CGAAACTCTGGGGTATTTCGCCTCAACCCTCCACATTGATGAGATGGCCTCGATGGCCGCCCCCGGGCAATCCCCCCTTGCGCCACCCGACGCATTCGCCGGCCTCTTCGCCCGCCTCCCAATGGCCCTTGGAAACGAGATCAGCCTTTCTTTCTCCTGGCCCGAGGGTTCCATGCGCCCGGGGGGGCTGGCTTCGGCACCCGTGCGCGACCCCGCCGCCGCGGCGGCCCTTCTGATGGATGCCGCAGCACATGCACCCGAAACAACCATCTCCGAAAAAGACGGCTTCCGCTTCTACAGCTTCCCCTCCCTGCGCTCCGCCTTCCTCGACCCGGTCATCGCCCTCGGCCCCGACACCATCCTCGCAGGCATCGACCCGGCGGGAGTCGAAGAAGCCATCGCCCGCTCCCCCTCGGGGCAAACCCTGCTGACGGCCCCCCCGTTTGCTCCCGCCCAACGCGCATTCAGTTCCGCCAACGCAGCCTTCGGGTTCCTCGATACCAAACGCATCTTCGAACGCTCCTACCCCATGCTCAAACAAGTCGTCGTCTTCGGCGCCGCCCTCGTGCCCGGCATCTCGGACATCATCGATGCCTCCAAACTCCCCGAGACCGACCCGATCGCCAAACACCTCACCCCCATCCTCTACTCCCAAACCCGCCTCCCCGACGGCATCCTCATCGAATCCTCCGGCCCGGTCTCAATGAACCAGGCGGTCCTCGCCACGGCGGCCGTCGCCGCCGCCATCCAAACCCAACGCGCATCGGGCCAACAATAGAGCCCCCGGGATTCATCTGGTCGATGCTCTGGTTCGGAACCTTTGTGATCGGCTCGCTGTGGAACTTGCTCGCCCCATGGCCGATCGGTGTCTGGAAAGTCTTCTGGCACATCACCGGCGTGGGGATCCCGGTGGTAATGGCCTTTGTCACGGCCATCTGGTTCACCTGGGGCGGTTTGCGTGATATCCGGAATCTCTTCACCCGTCTGCGGGGCGAAAACGTCAACGAACTCGATGACGGCACCGTCGTCGGGCACATGAATCTGGACGAAGCCGCGGCCGCCATGGAGGGGAAAACCCCGGGGGCACCGGACGTAAAACCCCAAAAATAATCTCCGTGCTTGCGTCATGCCGTAAAACTGTCATGTTTGTTCCTGAACAACCCCAATTACCATGCCAGACTCCAAATCCAAAGACCCGGCCGACGTCGCCGCCAAAAAACTTGAAAGCGGTGCCGACCACGCAAAGAAGGCCCTCGATGCCGCTGCGGAAGCCGGCAAGGTCGTCGGCGAAACCGTCAAGAAACATGCCCAGACAGTGATCGAGACAGGCAGGGAGCACCTCGGTGCGGCAGCCAAAGATCTCGGAGAGGCGGCCTCCGCCAAGGCCGACGATCTGCGCGCGCAGGCGAAGAAAGTCGCCGGCGAATACACCACGAAGGCAAAGACAATGCAGGATGATGTCGAAGGCTACATCCGCCAGAATCCCCTCAAGGCGGTGGGAATCGCCCTCGGGATCGGATTCATCCTCGGAGTGATCCTCCGGCGCTGAGGCGTTCCCGCATGGCCGACGAGCCATCCCTGCCCAAGCCGGCACGCGGCCTGACGGCGGAATTCCTCAGCATGTGGGGATCCGCGGCCCGGCATGTGCAGGCCCTCCTCGAGCTGGCGGGGGTCGAGGGCCGCGAGGCCCTTGCCCTCTACCTGCGCCTTGCCGTCCTGCTGGGAGTCGCCCTCGTCTTCCTGTTTGTCGGCTACCTCTTCGCTCTGGTCTTCGTCGCAAGCCTGGCTGCTTCACTCCTGCACATTTCCTGGATCTGGATTTCCCTCGCGCTGGCCGCCATCCACCTGCTGGTCTGCTTCCTCTGCGCACTGCATGTGAAAGCCCACTTCAGCGACCCGGTCTTTTCGGCGACTGCGGCCGAGCTGCGCAAAGATTTTGATGCCCTCAAGGCGGTGCGCTCATGACGAAGGACGATTTGTTGATGGAAATTGCGCAAAGCCGCCGGTCGGTCGCGCGGGATTTTCAGGCGGTCCGGGATTCGCTGGATGTGCGGGTGCGGGTTGCGTCTTCGATCCGGGCGCGTCCGCTGGCATGGATCGGCGGTGCCGCGGCCCTCGGGTGGATGCTTGCCGGTCCGAAAACCAAAACACGGGTGGAGCGCACCTCGGACGGACGCAAGCGCCTGCCGGCAAAAAAACGCCCGGCCAAAATCGGGCTTTTCGGCCTGCTCCTCGGCCTGATCAAACTCGGCATGCCCGTGCTCAAACCCGCGTTTTCCGCCTACGCCGCCCGGCGCCTCGCCGAGGTCGCCTCAAAGCTTTCGCACTGACCGCCGGTTGGAAACTCTCCGGGGCTTCCTCCGGGGTCAGACTTTCCAGAGTTGAAGGACCCGCAGGTAGTTGGCGCGCTCGAACCCGGCGGGATCCGGGCAATTCCGGTGGCTGAGGGAACCGCGCATCTGGACGACCGACTCGTATTCGTGGCGGGTCATCCAAGCGGTAAATTCCTTCACCAGCGAGGCAAAGGCGGCGTGCCCGTGCCGCAGGATGAGGGAGACCACCTGGATGATATCGGCGCCGGACATGACGGCTTTGACGGCGTCCTCGTGTTTGTGGACGCCGCCGCTCAGGGCGAGGGACAGGGGGGTTCTGCCATGGAGGATGGCGAGCCAGCGGAGCCGCAGGAGAAGCTCCGAAGACGTTGAGAGGTACAGGCGGGGGTCGACCTCGAGCTCCTCGATGTCGAGGTCGGGTTGGTAGAAGCGGTTGAAGAGGACGACCCCGTTGGCGCCGCAGAGTTCGAGGCGCCTCACGAGGGATGGCAGGGCTGTATAAAAGGGGGCCAGTTTGACCGCAAGAGGGATTCGGATGCGCTCGCGCACGTTCATGACGATGTCGATCAGGCGCTGCTCGACCTCGCTGCCGGCCGTCTCGGGGTCGGTGACCACGTCGTAGATGTTGAGTTCGATGGCATCGGCGCCCGCCTCCTGCATGAGCGCGGCATGGGAAACCCACCCGCCGGAGGTGCATCCGTTCAGCGAAGCAATCACCGGAATCGACAGGGTCTTCTTGAGCGCGGCAATTTGGTCCAGATATTCGCCGGGTCCCAGGGCATAGTCGTTTGTCGAGGGAAAGTAGCTCAGCGCCTCGGCAAAGGAATCCGCCGAAGCCTCGTAAAGTGCGTCGGCCGCGGCCGTCTCGCTGGTCAATTGCTCTTCAAAGAGGGAGTGCATGACGACGGCCCCGGCCCCCGCGTCCTCGAGCCTGAGCAGGATGTCGGTCTTGTCGGCAAGGGGGGAGGCCCCGACGACAAACGGGGACCGCAGCGGGAGGCCGAGGTATTCGGTTTCCAAGTTGGGCGTGTTCATGATGATGCGGGGGTCAGGCGGGCGACGGGGCGGAGGAATCGCCGTGCGGGTTGTCAGCGGCCATGCGCCGGTAAAGTTCGAGACGCGCGTCGACCTGCGACTGCGCGAGGGTGGCAAGGGTTTTTGCGCGCTCCGGGTTCGCGGCCACCAGCGAGCGGTAGCGGGTTTCGTTTTCCATGAAGCGCACGAGCGGCTGCTTCGGTGCGGGAGAATCGAGCACCAACGGGTTCTGCCCCGAGTCCTCGCGCCGCGGATCGAAGCGCAGCAGGGGCCAGTAACCGGTGTCCACCGCCGACTTCTGGTGCTCGAGCCCCTGGGAAAGATTGAACCCGTGGGCGATGCAGTGGCTGTAGGCAATGATGATCGAGGTGCCCGGGTAGGCCTCCGCCTCGGCGAAGGCTTTGACCGTCTGCGAATCCTTGGCGCCGAAAGCCACGCGGGCGACATAGACGCTGCCGTAGCTCATGGCATGCAGGGCAAGATCCTTCTTGCCGCGCGCCTTGCCGTTCGCGGCAAATTTGGCGACGGCTCCGATGGGTGTGGATTTCGACTGCTGGCCCCCGGTGTTCGAGTAAACCTCCGTATCGAGGACGAGGATGTTGATGTTTTCGCCGAGGGAGAGCACATGATCGAGGCCTCCGAAGCCGATATCGTAGGCCCAGCCATCGCCGCCGACAATCCACACGCTCTTGCGCACAAAGTAGTCGGCAAGTGCATCCATGCGGGCACGCTCCCCTTCCCCAAGCTCCCCAAGGCGCTCGCGCAACCCCGCAACCCGCCCCCGCTGGAGCGCAATGGCCGCCTCGGAATCCTGCGGGTCGTTCAACAAGCCATCGGCAAGCTCCTCCCCGACCCGGTCCTTCACGCGCAGGAGAAGTTCCTCGGCCTGGCGGCGCTTCGCATCGACCGCGAGACGGATGCCCAGACCGAACTCGGCATTGTCCTCGAAAAGGGAATTGGCCCATGCGGGGCCGCGCCCGTTGGCGTCGGTCGTGTACGGTGTGGTGGGAAGGTTGCCCCCGTAGATCGACGAGCATCCGGTGGCGTTGGCAATCAGCGCCCGGTCGCCGAACATCTGTGTCAGCAGTTTGATATACGGGGTCTCACCACACCCGACACAGGCCCCCGAATACTCGAACAACGGCTCGAAGAACTGCGAGTCCTTCACGAGGTCGGGCTTGAGGAGCGCCCGGTCCGGATTGGGCAAATCAAGGAAAAAG
>CAZGNH010000219.1:0-4833 GCA_964527025.1 uncultured Chthoniobacterales bacterium
CCAAGCACATACCGCTTCGACAGGCCCTCCGCGCAAATGACAACGTCCCCGCCCATCAGATCACATCCGCAAACCCGCGCTCGGTCGCACGGAAATACGCAACCCCTCCCACAAACACCACAAAGGTCATCGCCATCGAAATCAACATCGGCGCACTCAACAAAAAGAACCCATGGCCCAGGATGCACCACCGGAACCCCTCGATCACAAAGACCATCGGGTTGAGCGCATACACGTAAAACCACACGGGACCGATCTTCTCGTAAATCACCTCGCAACTGAAGGCCACAGGACTCAGGAACAGCCCGAACTGCACGATGAATGGAATGAGGATGCGGAAGTCGCGATACTGCACGGTGAGCGCGGTGAGCATCGTCCCCGCCCCGAGCGACACCAGCACCGCCATCGCCAGAAACACCGGTATCCCAAACAGATGCCACGACGGCATGAACCGGTAAAACACAAACAGGGCCGCCAAAATCACCAGCGAGACAAGGAAGTCCACCAGAGAAACAAGGACCGTGCCCGCGGGCACGATAATCCGCGGAAAGTAGATCTTTGTGATCATGTCGCGGTTGGTGATCATGCTCTGACCCGCGTTGGCCAGCGCATTGGAAAAAAACTGCCACGGGAGCAGCGCCGAAAAAACCATGATCGCATACGGTGCATCCCCGACCGACGGCAACCCCGCCACACGCTGGAAAATGATGACCATGATCGCCATTGTCAGCAGGGGCTGGAGCAGCGCCCATGCGGTCCCGGCCACGGTCTGCTTGTAGCGGACCATCACATCCTTCCAGGCAAGGATGAAAAACAGCTCCCGGTACCCCCACAAATCCAGCCAGTAGTGCTTCGCCGCCTGCCCGGCGACAATCCACCGGTCAAAATTTCCCGCGCACGAGGCCTCCTGCCGCACCGTGTCGCTGGTTGTTCGCAAGTCAGTCATTCCCATGGGTCTCCCGCCGGGGCTCCGGCATCGCGCCCACCGATACCCGATCCCCCACGGCCATGAACAGCACAAAGAAAGCCGCCATTGAAGGTTTGACCACGCGGGGATTACCCTTTAACATCACGTGAGTTGGTGAGGTGGCTGAGTGGTCGAAAGCAGCGCTTTGCTAAAGCGCCGGGGTCCAAAAGGCTCCCGGGGGTTCGAATCCCCCCCTCACCGGATCCTTGCGCCCGCACCGACCAGAGGAAATGACGCCACGATTTGCCGGTTTGTTTTGGAGGCAGGTGGGACGGCCTGCGCTGGCGCGGCCGGGGCTTTCGCTGCTGAACATTGCCAGCATTGCACTGGGGGTGGCGGTTTTTCTTGCAGTTCAGATTGCCAGCAACGGCGCCATGGAGAGCTTCCGCTCATCGGTGGCACTCACCACCGGGCGTGCGGATCTGGAAATCCGCGGGGATTTGGACGACCGGCTCCTTCCGGCGGTGGCGGCGGTGGACGGCGTGCGCCGCGCGGCCCCCTTGGTCGAGGGGATCCTTCCCCTTCTTTCGCCCAAGGGCGAGTACCTGCGTGTGGCGGGAGTCGAGCCGTTTCTGGGGCGGGACTTGCTGGGCTACCGGTTGGTGGAGGCCGGTTCCGGGCAGGCGGACATCGAGCGCTGGTTGCGCGAGCCGGGGATTTTGGCGACATCGGCGGAGCAGGCGGCACGGATGCGGGAGTGGTCGGGGAGTGCCGGTGGCACGGTGGAGGTTCTGGCCGGGACGCGGGTGGCGGAGGTGACGCCGGCTTTTGAGATGGTTTCGGATGAACCTCTGGCGCGGGCCGAACCCCGGCTTGCGGCGATGGACATTGGGTGGGCGCAGGAATTGCTCGGGATGCAGGGGCGCCTCACCTCGATCCAAATCCTCGTCGAGCCCGGCCACGACCCCGGCGATGTCGCCGCGGCCATCCGCTCCATCGTTCCGGGCAATGCGACCGTTGCTCCGCCTGTGGCACGCAACGATGAAATGCGCGCCATGCTCGGTGCCTTCCACCTGAACCTCACGGCCATGAGCCTCGTCTCGGTGATCGTCGGCATGTTTCTTATCTTCAATGGAGTGAGCGCGGCGGTTGTGCGGCGCCAGCACCAGATCGCCATCCTGCGGGCGGTGGGTGCAACCCGCGGAGAAATCCGCGGCCTGTTTCTGGGCGAGGCGGTGGCCGAGGCGGCTGTCGGCGCCGTCGCCGGCATCTTTGCCGCCCCCCTCCTCGCGGGACTGGTCGCCACACCCGTCGCCGACACCATCTCCTCCCTTTACAAACTCGTCAGCATCAACGCCCTCGAAGTCACACCGCCCCAGGCCGCCCTCGGCCTCGCCATCGGAATCGGGGCGGCCCTCGTTGCCGCATGGATCCCCGCCGCGGAAGCCGCAAACACCGACCCCGCCCGCATCCTCCACGCCGGAGCCCCCGCCCATGTCTTCTCCCCGCGCAAGGGCCTCCTCCTCGCATGGGCATCGGCCTGCCTTGCCATGGCATGGCTGACAAGTTGGCTGGCGCTCTCGGGCTGGCCGCCTCCCCTGGGATTTGTCTCGGCGGGCTTTGTGATCGCGGGGTTTTCGCTTCTTGTGCCGTGGTTTGCAAACGCCACCGCCCGCCTCGGCCCGCTTGCGGGGCTCACCGGACGACTGGCCGCCGACCACCTCCGCCGCTCGCTCCACCGCAATGCCATCACCATCGCCGCCCTCTCGGCCGCCGTCGCCATGTCGGTCGCCGTCTCGGTCATGATCCACAGCTTCCGGGAAAGCGTCACAGTCTGGGTCAACAGGACCCTCACCGCCGAACTCTACATCGCACCCGCCGCCAACGAAACCGGCGGCCTCCACGCCTTTCTGCCCGACGACGCCGCACAATGGGTGCGCAAACACCCGGCCATCGCATCGGTCGCCACCTTCCGCGAAATGCCGTTTTCCTTCCGGGGACGCCCCGCAGCCCTCGCCGTCCTGGAAGGGCGCGCGCGGGGAGAACTCGATTTTCTGCCCGGCCCGGCTCCCGACGCACAGGCTCTCGTCGATTCCGGAAAAGCCGTCGCCCTCAGCGAAAGCTTTGTGAGCCGGTTCGGAATGCCCGCACCCGTCGACGGCACCCCCAGCATCACTTTGCCAACCCCCGCGGGAGACACCGCCTACCCCGTCGCCGGCATCTGCCGCGACTTCACCCGCGATTCCGGCACCGTCCTCATCGCCCGCAGCCTCTTCGAACAATCGTGGAACGACCCGCGCCTCCACTCGCTCGCCGTCCACCCGGTCCCCGGTGCCGACATCACCCAATTCACCGGCGACTTCCGCCGGCAATTCGGAGCGCTCGGCCAGTTCGCCATCTACGACAATGCCGCCCTCAAATCCCGCATCTTCGAAATCTTCGAGCAAACCTTCGCGGTCACCGCCGCCCTGCGTGCCGTGGCCGTGCTGGTGGCCGTCGTCGGAGTCGCCTTCTCCCTCGGCATACTGGCCACCGAACGCACACGCGAAATCGGGGTGCTCCGGGCACTGGGGGCATCAAGGCGCCAAATCCTCGGCGTCTTCGTCGGCGAGGCCGCCCTGCTGGGCATTGCCTCCGCCCTCGCAGGCCTTGCCTCCGGCGCGACCCTCGCCATGGTCCTCACGTGGGTCGTCAACAAGGCCTTCTTCGGCTGGACCGTCTCCCTCGCCTACCCCTTCTCCCAACTCGCCCTCACCCCGGTATGGCTCGCCGCCGTCGCCATCCTCGCCGCCCTCGTCCCCGCATGGAAAGCCGCCCGCACACCCCCCGCCGCCGCCGTCCGATTCGAGTAACCCCGACCGGCAAGGGCTCTCTGTCATGACTGCCCCCCGGCGGTATTGGATCCCTTGCCGTTTTCAGGTTCAAGCAGGGCCCGGGGGCATGCCGGCGGCTTCGCGATAGATGGTTTCGATGGCGGCGGTGGTTTCGGCGGGGGAGAACATGCGACGGACGGAGGCGCCTGCGGCGGCGGAAATGCGGCGGTAGTTGGCGGGATCGGCGGTGAGCGAAAGGAGGGCTTCGGCGAGGGCCTGCGGGTCGGCCTCGGGGCAGAGGAGGCCTGTCGAGTTGTGTTCGAGGGCTTCGGGGATGCCGCCGTGGCGTGTGGCGACGGGGGGCAGGCCCGCGGCCATGGCCTCGATGAGTGCGTTGGGAACGCCCTCGCGGTCGCCACCCGCAGTCTCACTGGGCTGGAAATAGATGTGGGAGTGCGCCATTTCGCCCGCGAGTTCTTCTTGCGAAAGAAACCCCGCGAAACGCACGGCAGAGGAAATCCCGAGCCCGCAAGCGAGCGTCTCGAGGCTTTCTTGGAGAGGCCCCTCCCCGGCGATGGTCAGACGGCCCCCGGGGTGGACAACAAGGAAACGCGCAAATGCTTCAAGCCCCGTGGCAATGCCTTTTTTGGGGATCAGCCGGCCCGCGAGGAGAATGTGCCACGCGCCGTCTGCGGGTGGTTGCGGGTGGAACTGCGGCCATTCGGGCGGCAGGCATGTGCGCATGATCCGGAGTTTTTCTTCCGGGCATCCGAGGCCGGCAACCTGTTCGGCAAGGTCCCGGGAGCGGCAGGCAACCAGGCGGGCCGCGTCAAAGAGCCGTCCACGGGCCGCGCGGAACCCCATCGAAGCCATGCGCCCCGCGACATCGGCCCCGTGAAAGGAGACCACCACCGGCAGGCCGGCCCGCTCGACAAACGGGAGCATGTGAACCGCCGTGTCACCGAAAAAAATATGCACGACCCGGCAGGAAGCCCCGTGGAAGACGCCCTGCAGCGCGCGCGCCTCGCGCCCGGAGATCTGCCACGGCCGCCCCGTCAGCCTCCCGACAAGGCGGCCCGCCTCCCGGAAGGCCCCGCGCCGCACAACCACCGG